>NZ_JAJHOG010000010.1:0-135109 GCF_020819615.1 Rheinheimera sp. UJ51 | reverse complement strand
TCAGGGAGAAGAAGTCGGGTAAAAAGAGAACATAAACGAAGGTCAGATCATGCTGGCCGGATCACACCGAAACGCCTGGCCGGATGAAACCGGAACAGGTGGCCGGACAAACCGAAATACGCAGCGATTTCTTTGAGAGTTTTGATCATTTCGTCATGATCAGGATCTCCCAATAGCGGCATGGGGCCGCCGCCATGAGAAAGGTAGACAATACTTCGTTTCGATTTCATATAAATTCCGGTTAGTTTTAAAACCAAGGGCCTACAGGAACAATTCCCATTGGGTTCAGCGCCTTTATCGAGTAATAACCTGCCTTTATGTGTTCAATATTGACGGTGCTCTCAATGCCCTCCATCGACAAAATGCGATACATATAAGCATGGAGCTTTGGCATCTCTTTGATCATGTTTCGATTACATTTGAATAGCCCGTAATAAGCAACATCGAATCGGATCAGGGTCGCAAATAAACGTATATCTGACTCAGTGAATGCTTCACCTAAAAGGAATTTACGCCCATCTGCTAGCTTTTGTTCCATCGAGTCGAGTGCCGTAAATACTTTTTCATAAGCCTCTTCATAAGCTTCTTGAGTGGACGCAAAACCTGCCTCATAAACACCGTTATTGAGATTGGAATATATATAGTCGTTGAACACATCAATTTGCCCCTCTAACGCCCTAGGTACCAAATCCAAACCTTCGCCAACAATCTCAACAAACGCGGTATTAAACATTCGAACAATATCCGCTGACTCATTATTTACGATAGTCTGTGTTTTTTTATCCCATAAAACAGGTACGGTTGCTCGGCCAGTAAAATCTGGTGTGACTTCGGTGTATAGCTCATGTAAATAGGTCGCCCCATTTAGATCATCATGGTCACTATCTTTAAAGCCACCAAACTGCCACCCTTGATCCATGAGTTTGGGATTAACCACTGAAACAGAAATAATATCTTCCAAACCTTTTAAGACTCTCGCCATTAAGGTGCGGCTTGCCCAAGGACAAATATAAGCAACGTACAAGTGATATCGATTAACCTCCGCTTTAAAACCACCCTCACCAGTTATGCCGGGAGAACCATCGGGTGTAATCCAATTTCGAAATGAAGATGTTTGTCGTATGAAGCGACCTTTTTCATCCTTATTTTGAACTGGTTGCCAGTTCTCTTGCCAAACACCATTGACTAACATTGGCTAATACCTCCATAGAAATGGCCTTCCTGCTACACAGAAAGGCACTACTGATAAAAATCAAGCAGCTTGCTTTTAGAGCGAAAGATTATCTTTTGAAGCACAACCAACTACGTTTTTGTTATGGCATTATCCACTGCATAGCTTCCAGCTCCTTGAATGGTTAGCGCTACTGTTGCAGCTAACAAAGCAAGAGCAAATTCATATCCATTGTTTGATAAGAAAAGACCATGCTCAAAGTGCACGCTAAAAATGGCCACTAACATAGTAAAAGCACTTACCGCTGCAGCAGGTCTGGTTAACAAGCCAAGAATCAAGGCTATTCCACCAAAGAATTCTGCGCTACCTGCCAAGAGGGCCATCAAATACCCTGGCGCCAATCCGATACTTTCCAACCATTGCCCAGTACCTTCAAGACCATAACCGCCAAACCAGCCAAACAATTTCTGTGCACCATGAGCAGCTAGGATAATCCCAACAGGTACTCTTAAAGCTAACGCAGCAACGCCTGCATCTGATTTCAATATATTATGTATAGTTTGCTTGTTCATCATGGAATCCCTCTCTAAGTAATTATTGAAGACTGACCGAGCTGACCACCTCAATCAGGTTGAGATCTATACTACTAACAACATAAAAATGGATAAATAATGATATTATGGAATAATTATCAACATATCATTTGTAATATAGAATTTATCTATGGATCGATTAGACACAATGAAAGCGTTTGTTACCGTGGCAGAGCTAGGCAGCTTTACCAAAGCTGCTGAGAAACTAGAGACATCAAATCAACTAGTAAGTAAATATGTATCGCAGCTTGAGGATCAGCTTGGCGTAAGACTGTTTAACCGAACAACTCGGCGCGTTCACTTAACCCAAGAAGGTGAACAGTGTTTACATCATGCCATGCATATTCTGGAGAGTGTTCATGACATGGAAAACCACTTTGGTGAGTTGCAAAGTACTGCAAAAGGTCTATTACAAATCAGTGCGCCAGTAGACTTTTCAACATTGCACCTTGCACCCCTCATACGGGATTTCAAAAAAAAGTATCCGGAAGTGGGTGTTAACCTAGAGTTGAGTGATCGTAAGGTGGATGTCATCGAAGAAGGGTTTGATGTAGCTCTGAGAATTGGGAACTTAAAAAGCTCATCATTAATTGCAAAAAAAATAGCGCCAATAAAACTTGTGCTTTGCGCAGCCCCTTCATACATTGAAAAGTACGGAAATCCCAGCCAGCCTGATGAATTGAACAGCTCGCATTTCTTACATTACAGCTACACGGATTACGCCTCATCCAACCACCCACTCATGAGGGTATTACGCGCTAATTCACAGAATAATCAAGTAGGATTGACTGCAAACAATGGTCAGATATTGACGGCAGCAGCTACTGCTGGTGAAGGGTATATTCTACAACCAACTTTTATCGTGGGTGAAGCACTAAAACAAGGCAAGCTCAAAACCATGTTAAATGACATTGAAGTGGATGCGATGAGCTTATATGCAGTTTACCCTCATCGGAAACTTCTGGCGCCAAAGCTACGTGTCTTTCTCGATTTTATGAGCTCTTATTTTGGAGACCCCCCTTATTGGGATGATTATTGATTAAAATCTACTATTAAGAGGCATTAACAGAGATTGGAAATGTCCTAGCTTGCTGTAAAAAATACGTGTCAAACGACTATCTGCTAGCTTCTGACAAATAGAACTCCGTAGTTCCTGCGCAAGCATAAACCCTAGGAAGCTTACTTAAGCTATTGAGGAACTGATTTGGCTACTATAATAAACACCAAACCGGTGCCCTTCCAGCTCCACCCCATTGAATACGGCGCTTTTTAAGCGCCGTTTTTCATCTCTGTAGCAACATTCTGTGGTACTGAGCTTTCCCACTAAAAGTGCTTTTTTGCAATATAACTGCAGATTTTGCAGCGCGATTCAGCATAAGTTAACCTTAAAATAATTTTATTAAGCTATTTCTAACATAGTTACAGCAGATCCCGTTTTCAGCTTAAAAATATTTAATTAGATATTTCATTATATTAAGTAAAATCCTGCTCATACTGGTAAAAAAACAGCTGTTCTGCATTGATCTCGCGGCATCTTGTCGGCATAGTAGTTGACTCGCGGCATGTTTTTATTCAGGTGTGTTAAGTCTTTTCACCCAATGAACGTATAACTGCTGTAAAAAATAAACACTTTTGCCGCATTTAGGGTTTTTGCTATGTATCAAAATAATCAGGCTGTTGTCGCGCCGACTGAACAGTGTGTTTCAACTGTTACAGCAAAAGCACCACACAACTTACATTGGACCGCCTGTTTTAGCCAAGATTTTGAGCTTAAAAAAGCCTTCAGCCGCGAAGATCGAGACCGCGTTTTCCGCTTAAGGCATCAAGTCTACTGTGAAGAATTAGCTTATGAACCTGTCAGACCCTCAGGTTTAGAGTTAGATCATTATGACCGCCGTTCTATTCACTGCTTATTACAACATCGTAGAACGGGTGAATCTGCGGGTACTTTACGGTTAATTGCGTCAAACAACGACACTGAACTGCTGCCTATTGAACATTATTTCAAAGACGAATTCACCCAGCCTGACTTAATACCCAGCGCTTTTGATCGTGAAGCCGTGAGTGAGTTTTCTCGTTTAGCGGTTGCCGCTTCATTTAGAAGAAATATTCAAAGCCAACAAAACCCCATTTTGTCACAAGTTGCTGCAGTATCAGATACCGATACTCAAACACACTATCGCTACATCTCTGCCGGTTTATACCTCGCAGCCTTAGAGCAAGCACGCTTATTAAATTTAAAGCATGCCTATGTAGCGGTTGCCCCCGCTTTAGCGCGAATGCTCAATCGTGTTGGGTTTCAGTTTCAGCAAATCAGTAATCCGATTGAACTAAATGGCAAACGTGCAGCCTATTACCTAGACATTGATAAGTGTATACATACACTTTGTGATGATTATCGAGAGTTATGGCGAGTTCTTGCGGCACAGTTACGACATGGCTCTTTTGAGCATTATAACGCTTAACACCCCTAAACCTTTTTAATGAGCATCTTGTTTATATGGATTCACTATCTCAAATAGCACTGGGTTCAGCGGTCGCTGTTGCAGTAGTGGGTAAACACACCTCAATTAAAAAAGCCGCCCTATGGGGCGCTATTGCCGGAACACTGCCTGATTTAGATGTTTTAATCGATTACGGCGATGACCTTAGCAATATGGTACAGCATCGCGGTTTTAGTCATTCTTTGTTTTATCTAACCTTATTCTCTCCTTTGCTCGCGCTGCTCGTTTGTCGCATTCATAATGAAATGGCCCACTACAAACATTGGTTACTCGGCTTGTGGCTGGTATTGATCACCCATCCACTACTCGACACCATGACCATCTATGGGACACAGCTTGCGCTACCCTTTTCTGACTATCCGTATGGTGTTGGCAGTATCTTTATTATTGATCCCTTGTATACCTTACCGCTATTACTTGGCGTTATTTGGGTATTACTCAAAGGTAAAACACTACTCGCGGCCAATACGGCAGGATTAGTCTTTTCAAGCTGTTATCTGTTGTGGAGTGTGGCGGCGCAACAACATGTAACCGGTGTAGTGAAAAGCCAATTAACGGAGGTTTATGACCACTCCACGAAATTGTTGGTGCAACCTACCGCGTTAAATACGCTACTTTGGCGCGTGTTGATCCGAACGGATGAAGCCTATTACGAAGGGTTTTATTCATTACTCGAAAAGGAAGCCACCATTGAATTGGTTCGTTTTGAACAAGATCCTCGTTTGCTTGAGCAATATGCTTTGCATCCTGACGTGCAAAAGCTAGCCAGTTTCAGCCATGGCTTTTATGCCTTAGAGCAGCAACAACAGCAAATTGTGTTAACCGATCTGCGCATGGGACAGCAACAAAATTATGCTTTTAGTTTTGTGGTGGCCGAGCAAGCAGCTGAAACCTCATTACGCTTACCGCGTAAATTAGAGCTTTCAGCTACCCTCAATTGGATTTGGTTAACGCTAAAAGGTGAGGCACCTACTGAGCTTAGCCAATCACCTCATAACCAAACCAGTCCGGCTGCTGTGCTTGATTAACCCCGCTCGGTTGTAACTCAATATAGTAACCTTGCAGCTGATCGAGCTGAATCAAGTCATCCAGTTCCAGTAAATCGTCTTTATGTGGGCTTTGTGCTTTAATCAGTAATGCCGCCTTGGCACGCTTTTTAGCTTCAGCCGCAGAGCTTGCCACACACAGCATAAACTCGTGCTGCTCTGCCATTTGCGCTGGGTAATAGCCACCAAAGTTAACAAAATAAAGCTTTTGCGCTTGCTGCACCGGCTCGGCAACCAACGTGATGTGATAACCATCAATATCATGCACTTCTAAATAGCTGTCTAGGTGTAGGCCTTTAGCCTCACCAAACCATTGCTGCCGTAACTGCGGATAAGTATCTTTAATACTGTCACCGACCACAAAGCGTATATCATGCACTTCAATATTCGCGCCCGGAGCGGTACCACCCAAATACACCATAAATAACTTCATGTTAAACCTTATAATTTTACGCTTAAACCATCGGTTAAGGCTTTTCGATAGGCCACAAATGCCGGAATGCACGCCAAGACACTGGCTGCCGCTAAAATGCTGGCTGCCCAGTACAACGTTTCGGTGCTAAAGGGCATCACGCTGATAAACAGGCCATAATGTGCTGCTAGCCAATCTTGCACACCAAATAACGTTAACAACAAGACCGCTGCCGACAACAACATAGCAACTAGGGTTAATAACAGCACTTCTAATTGAATTAACCAAAAAACATACCACGGGCTCGCCCCTACCGCACGTAAGATGGCCACTTCACGCTGCCGCTCGCGCATCGATGCCAGTAAAGTTGTCATCATGCCAACTAAACCGGCAGCAAGCACCATGAGCGTGATTAACAACAAAATATTCTCAACCATACTGAGCATTTGCCACAGTTCAGCTAAAGCCACGCCGGGTAAAATGGCGGTTAACGGCTCACCACGAAACTCATTAATTTGCCGCTGCACAACAAAAGTGGCCATTCTTGAATTAAGCCCCACCATAAAAGCCGTTAACGCCTTTGGGGTTAAATCCATTTCTAAGGTTTGTTCAGCGCTAATTTTACGCCCGGGCATTGGCGCACCTTGCTGCCAATCGATATGTATCGCTTCTATGCCCTCAAGGCTAATATGCACGGTTTGATCAACCGGTGTGCCCGTGGCCGCTAAGATACCTTTAATCACAAAAGGCTTATCTTTATGCTCAGAGAAACTGACGGCGCCTACACCATGCGCCAGCGTGATTTCTTGTCCTAGCTGATAGCCTAATTGTTTAGCGACTTCTGCCCCCAATACCGCCTCGTAAACGCCTGCAAATTGCTCGCCAGCAGCAAAGCTTAAACCTTGCTGGTTGGCATAGCGATAATGCTCAAAGTAACTTTGATTTGTGCCTAGCACACGATAACCTCGATGCGAGTCACCCAGGGCTAGCGGGATGGTCCAACTAATTTGTGGATGCTTAGCAATACGCTCATAGGTTGCCCAACTGACATTTGCGGTAGCATTGCCAATTCTAAAGACCGAATACAACAATAAATTTAATTGCCCGGAGCGCGCCCCCACAATTAAATCCGTACCCGATACGGTATTAGTAAAGCTGCTGCGCGCTTCTTTGCGAATATGTTCGATGCCTAATAGCAACACTAAACTGAGCGTTAGCGACAATAAGGTCATTAACGCTGTGCCTTTCCGGTTCCATAAACTCAGACGTGCCAGTTTGATTAACATGCCACCACTCCTTTGGCCAAATCAGCCATCGATAACTCGAAGTTAAAATAGCGCTTGAGTTGCTGATCATGGCTAACAAAAATGACTGTTGTTGCACACTTATCCGCTTCGGTTAACAGTACTTGCATAAAGGCATCGCGATTATTCGCATCCAGCGCCGAAGTCGGCTCGTCAGCGATTAACAAAGCGGGTTGCGTTAACAAGGCGCGCGCAATGGCCACCCGTTGCTGTTGGCCAACACTTAAAGCACTGGCACGCTGCCGCTGTAAATCATCGGTGAGTCCTAGCGCCCTTAATAAATCGATGGCACGTTGCTGTAAAGTAATAGCCGCTTGACCCGCAAAAGTGGCGCGTAACAGTACGTTATCTAAAACTGAAAGATAAGGAATTAAATTGAGCTGTTGAAACACCACACCAATTTGACTGGCTCGCAGCTTATCGCGCTTTGCTGCGCTAAGTTGATGCATGGCATGGCCTTGCACCCATAATTCTCCGGCACTGGGTGCTGTGATGCCCGCCAGCAAGTTTAACAAGGTCGTTTTACCCGAGCCTGAAGCGCCTTGTATAAATAAATGTTGGCCATGTTCAAGTGTTACTGCCGGTAATGACAATTGCCAAGCACCGGCGCGATACCAGAATTGCAGATCTTTGAGTTCAATAGCAGGAATTTTCGGCTTGGTGGTCACAGGTACTCCATTGTGCATGCTATGATAGCCCTACAGCTATTATGCAAAATTAAGAGGCGAAGCTCCAATGTTCAAGAAGTTGTCTGTTGCGTTTTCTCTGGTACTGGCCGCAAGTCTGGCTTTTAGCGTGCATGCAAACGAAGTAAAAACCATTGAGTGGACGGATTTAATGCCTGAAGATGATTTACAGGCGTTAATGGCCATGCCCGAAGTGGCGCATGATTATAGCCAGCCCTCACCGTTTGAAGAAAACTACAATGGTGAAGTTCCTGCCGCACAAGCTTGGCAGCAAATTTTGCAGTCCGCCAAAGTTAAACCTGAGTTCAATAACGTTAAAGTCAAGATCCCTGGCTTTATTGTACCTCTGGAATTTGATGCTGATCAGAATGTGACGAGCTTTTTTCTCGTACCGTACTTTGGCGCCTGTATCCACGTACCGCCACCACCACCAAATCAAATTATTTATGTCAGTGGTGCATCTAACCTGCGTGCAGATATGATTTATTCACCCTTTTGGATAATTGGTACTATTACGACCGAAAGCATGTCTCACGATTTAGCAAATGCGGCTTACAGTATGAAAGCGGATAAAGTAGAAGAATATACTTGGTAATGTTACTCCGTTTATCTGCGTACAAAAAAACCGGTCACGTTAAATGACCGGTTTTTTTATCGGCTAGTGCCTGTTTTAACCAATAAATGCGCGCACAAACGCATTCATCTACGATCTACAGAAGCAATAGGCTCATACGCATTACAGCACTGTTGTGCGGAGCCATTAGGTTTATTTAAAACGCACTTGGCTGTTGCCCAACGTCGCTTTAGCGGCACCTTGTTGACCATTTAACACCCACTGCACATCCATCGTTTGTAGCGACGGGAGCAGATTAAATAAACTCACATCAAGCTGTTGTAACAATGCCGGGCGCTGACATAAAAAACTGATATTGGCATAAAAATCGCCGTGACCACTGTAGGTGCGCTCGGTCAGATCCGTGCTCGCATCACTGCCTTGAATTTCACAGTTTGCATCCTTACTTAAATTTAACCACTGGCCTTGGGATAGGATGTCTAATGCCAGCGTTAATTCTTGCTTTTGCTCGGCAGTACGCGGGGCGTGTTCAAAGCCCACAATGGTAGCCGCCGCAGCTTGCAATGCTAACTGCAACTCATTTCCTTCTAAAATCAATGTCAGGCTGGCAACCCCATGCACATGAGTACCAAGCTGCGTAAAATCATCGGCGTCATGTGAATGCTCTGCCGCAGCATGCGTATGCTCATCGGCAGCATTATGCTGATGCAACTCGGGTACCTCTGCGGCTACCTGACGTTCAGTGTTAACAGCTGATGCGGCTAATGCCTGTTCGGTAGCTTGAACTTGATAAGCCAATACACTGCCTGTAACCATAAGCAAAGCAACTAATTTTCTTTTCACAGCACATACCTCTTAAATTTATTGCCACCATCATACTCAGATTTAGTCTGGCCGCAATGCTGATCTAGCTGATCTAAATGGGCGGTTAATCCCGTATCAGGCGGTATTGATTGTAGTGGTCTGACGTAATGCCCAAACTTATTGTTATTTTAGGTGATCAACTGAGCCCCGCGCTCGCCAGTCTGCGCGAAGCCAGTGCGGATGACGTCATTTTAATGGCTGAAGTTGGCAGTGAAGCCAGCTATGTAAAACATCACAAGCATAAAATTGTGCTTATTTTCAGTGCCATGCGCCATTTTGCTGCCGTATTAGAGCAACAGGGCCGCAAAGTTTGCTACGTTAAATATGGCGCGCAAGCCGGCATCCATAGTATGACAGACGCCGTGGCCTATGCGCTTGAACAAACCAATATGTCAGAAATTGCCATTACGGAATGCGGAGAATACCGTCTGCATCAAGAAATTCTCGGCTGGTCAGCGCATTTTCAGCGGCCGGTGACGATCCTCGAAGACGACCGTTTTCTCTGCTCGAAAGAGATGTTTAACCAATGGGCTAGCGGCCGGCAGCAACTGCGCATGGAGTACTTTTATCGGCAAATGCGCCGCTACACCGGCTTACTGCTGGATGCTAAACAACAACCGGTTGGTGGGCAGTGGAACTTTGATAAAGAAAACCGTAAAGCCTGCCCTCCCGATTTAGTGGCCATCCCCCCCCTTAAATTTAGCCACGATGACATTACTCAGCAAGTGTGTCAGCTGGTTGCTACTGAATTTGCTGAAAATCCAGGCTCTGTCGACAATTTTCAATATGCGGTAACCGGTAAAGAAGCGCGCCAAGCTTTTATGCATTTTATCGAACAACAACTGGCCAACTTTGGCGATTATCAAGACGCAATGTTGGTTGATCAGCCATTTTTATTTCACAGCCTCTGCTCCATGTATTTAAATGCGGGTTTACTGGATGTGCGCTGGATGTGTCAAAAAGTCGAAGCCGCTTGGCGTAGCGAGAAAGTCAGTTTAAATGCCGCCGAAGGCTTTATTCGCCAGCTCATTGGTTGGCGTGAATTTGTACGCGGCCTGTATTGGCTAAAAATGCCAGATTATGCCGCGCAAAATTATTTCTCTGCTACAACGCCGCTGCCCAGTTATTTCTGGAGTGGCAAAACCAAGATGCGTTGTATGCAGCAAGCCATCTCACAAACGATGGAATACGGCTATGCTCATCATATTCAGCGCTTAATGATTACCGGTAATTTTGCGCTTTTGGCAGGCTTAGATGTGCAAGCGATATGTGATTGGTATTTGGCGGTCTATGTCGACGCCTATGAATGGGTAGAGCTGCCGAATACCATGGGCATGGCGTTGTTTGCCGATGGCGGAGAGTTAGCATCAAAACCCTATGCGGCTAGCGGCGCTTACGTAAATAGAATGAGTAATTACTGCAAAAACTGCCATTACAAAGTAAAAGATGTTACCGGTGAGAAAGCCTGCCCGTTTAATGCACTGTATTGGGACTTTTTAGACCGAAACCATGAGCAATTAGGTCAAAACGCTCGGCTGCAACTGGCTTTCAAAAACTGGCAACGCAAAACGCCTGAACAACAAGCTGCGATTAAACAGCACGCGTCTGTGTTGCTGAACAAGCTGGAGCATTTATGAGCACCCTAGTTCTCCTGAATCAGGCATTACGCTTACGTGATAACCCCTTGCTCAATGCTGGCAGCGGTACTTTACACGCGGTAGTAGTTTTAGATAAAGCCCAATTTTTCGGCCAACAATACGGGCTTTATCGCGCGAATTTATGGCGTTTAAATCAACAGATACAGGCAATCTTGCATCTGCAACAAGCCTTAGCCACCCAGCAGATCGGTTTAATATTACGGTTTGGCGATACCGCCAGTACCTTGCAGACCCTGGCAAACGAGCTGAATGCCACAACGCTGATTGCGGCCGAGCCGACCTCACCGCACGAGTACGCTGCGTTGCAGCAATTAGCAGACCCGCTCACGTTAACACTGATCGATTGCAACAGCTTGTTCGGTGCAGCACTTCGACCTGACATCAGTCGAATGCCAGACCGTTTTACTACGTTTCGCAAAAACCACGAACCGCTGTTGCAAGTATCGTTACCCGTTACACCTTTTACTCCCCGCGCTGAACAACAGTGGTTAACACCGCAACAGGCTGCGCATTACCACGCAAAATGGTCAGCATTAGATGATTATCGACATGCGAGCAGTGCGGCTAAACCGCCGATTATTACTGAAACAGCCGCTTGGCAACGCTTGCAGCAGTACATCTGGCAAGATCAGCATATTTTACATTACAAAGAAACGCGTAATGCGCTGCAAGGTGAGCATTACGCCAGTTTCTTTTCTAGCGCTTTAGCGCTGGGCAGTTTATCCGCGCGCGATCTGTGGCAACAAATTGTTGAATTTGAGCAACAAGTACAAGCGAATGATTCAACCTATTGGCTTAAGTTCGAGCTGTTATGGCGAGAGTTTTTTCGCTGGCAAATGCGTAAATACCAATCTCGTTGGTTTAGCCAAACGGGTATAAAAGGTCAGCCGAATTTTCAACCACCGCAGTTGACCACAACACAACGGCGTAAGTTTGCCGCATGGTGTGCTGGTCAAACCGGTATTCCTTTTGTTGATGCCAATATGCGCTTACTTAATCAAAGCGGTTTAATGAGTAATCGCGGTCGACAAAATGTGGCCAGTTATTTAATCCATGATTTAGCCATAGATTGGCGTTTGGGTGCGGCTTATTTTGAACAACGACTGCTCGATTACGAATGCGCCAGCAACTGGGGAAATTGGGCCTATATTGCCGGTTATGGTAATAGTGAAGCGCGCCCTTTTAATATGATAAAGCAAGCATTGGCCTATGATCCGAAAGCCGATTTTGTTCGACAGATGTTACCCGAACTCACCGCTAAAGATAAAACAGCCCATCGGCCACAGGCCAACACACCGATCCCTGCTCAATGGCATAATTGGTTAAAAGAGTTGGACTAGCCCATGCATCTGTTATGGCTAAAACGCGATTTACGCTTAGCCGATCATGCCGCCTTGCACTACGCTGCACAACAAGGTGCAGCGGTGTTACCGGTATATATCATCGAACCCGATTACTGGCAGCAACCTGATACCTCTTTGCGCCATTGGGCTTTTATTTGTTCAGCTTTAGAACAGCTACAGCAACAGTTCTCTGCCTTGGGCCAACCTTTATTGGTTTTTTATGGCGCCGCAAGCCGAGTCTTTCGACAACTGACCGAGCAGTTTCCCATTACGGCGGTGTATAGCCATGAAGAAACCGGTAATTTATGGAGTTATCAGCGCGACCTGGCGGTAGAAAAGCTATGGCATGAGCTAGCAATACCTTGGCATCAGTATCGGCAGTTTGCGGTATTTCGGCGGCTGGCCGATCGTGATCTTTGGTTTAAACAAGCGGATGAGTGGCTAACACAGCCATTATTTCCTATTCCTAAACAGCTTCCCTTTATTACTGCCGCTAACTGGCAAGCTCCTTTGCAATGGCCAATACGCAGTAAAGATTTGCCGCTTTGTCAGTCTCCCCAGCAAGCCACAGCACTAAGCGGCACCTTACAAAGCTTTCTTACCACTAGAGTGAAAAGCTATCGGGGTGGCATCTCTTATGCGAGTAAAGCACCGCAGGCCTGTTCACGCTTAAGCCCCTATTTAAGTTATGGCCTGCTCAGTATGCGCCAATTGCAACAACAAGCCTGGCAGCAGCGCAAGACCACTGAGCACGACAATCAACAACGCGGCCTTGATGCTTTTTATAGTCGCCTGCGTTGGCATTGTCATTTTATGCAAAAGCTCGAAGATGAACCTGAACTAGAAATGCGTAATCTGCATCGTGGCTTTGATGGCATGAGAGAAAATGATTTTTCTGCGGTATTATTTCAGGCTTGGGCTACGGGGCAAACAGGCTACCCGATGATAGATGCGGCCATGCGCAGTTTGTTAGCTACCGGCTGGCTGCATTTTCGTGCCAGAGCCATGTTAGTGGCTTTTGCCTGTTATCACCTTTGGCTGCACTGGCGCCCGGTTGCTTTGCACTTAGCCCGTTGTTTTGTCGATTACGAGCCCGGGATCCATTATCCACAAATTCAAATGCAAGCTGGCACCACGGGCATTAATCCCAATCGCATGTACAATCCTGTGAAACAAAGTATCCAGAAAGACCCAGAAGGAAAGTTTATACGGCAGTGGTTGCCTGAATTACAGCAGGTGCCAGATGGCTGGTTGCATCAACCCTGGTTGCTGAACCGTCAACAGCAGCAACAGTATGTATGTCGATTAGATATCGATTACCCCGCGCCCGTTGTGCCGCACGAGCAAGCGATTAAACTGGCTCGCCAGCGTTTAAAACACTGGCTGCAACAGCATCAACCGGATTGGAAAGAGCAAAAACAACGGATTGTACGTAAACATGCTAGCCGTAAGCGCCCGACAACACGAAGCAAGCCCATATCACGCAAGCAGTTAGCGTTATTTAACGATTAAAGCGCTTCTTCGTCTTCTTCGCCCGTTCTGATACGCACCACGCGTTCTACATCGAATACAAAGATCTTACCGTCACCAATACGCCCGGTTTGTGCAGTTGTCACAATCGCTTCAATACAACGCTCAACTTGGTCATCGGGTACGACAATGTCTAATTTCACTTTGGGTAAAAAATCGACCATATACTCCGCGCCACGATATAACTCGGTATGGCCTTTTTGCCGACCAAAACCTTTTACTTCGGTGACAGTCATACCTGTGATGTTAATTTCAGCTAACGCTTCTCGCACATCATCAAGCTTGAAAGGTTTAATAATCGCTTCAATTTTTTTCATGTTTATTCGTCCATTCCCTCATTGATAGCCGCAGTATAATACAAGCCGCATAAGGCTTCAGCTTTTGTCTAGTAATTAGTTGATCTTCTTCTGCTGAGATACGTTAAGATAAACAGGTACTAATCGATGAGGCTATTATGACTATGGAACAACATATTATCCGGGAAATGCGGGTATTACCGCAAATTGACGTTGAACACGAGATCCGTCGCCGCATTGATTTTATTAAATCGCGACTTACCGCATCAGGCTTGAATACATTGGTGTTAGGTATTAGTGGCGGTGTCGATTCGACGACCTGTGGCCGCTTAGCACAACTCGCTGTTGATGAGCTGAATGCCGGCGCAGCAAATACTTTTCGCTTTATCGCTGTCCGTTTACCTTATGGTACACAAAAAGACGAAGACGAAGCACAACTGGCATTGAGCTTTATTCAACCTAGCCATGTTGTCACTGTAAATATCAAAGCCGCCGCCGATGCCTTACATCAAAGCACCTTAGCAGGTATTGAAGGCTTACCTCAAGCCAATGCAGCACAAGCCGACTTTGCCAAAGGCAACGTTAAAGCGCGCTGTCGTATGGTGGCGCAGTATCATATCGCGGCTCTGCAAGGTGGTTTAGTGATAGGTACCGATCACTCTGCTGAAAACATTACCGGCTTTTATACTAAATGGGGCGATGGCGCTTGCGATATGGCACCGTTATTTGGTTTAAGCAAACGTCAAGTTCGTGCCTTGGCAAAACATCTAGGTGCACCCGCCACACTGGTTGAAAAAACGCCTACGGCTGATTTAGAGTGCCTAGCACCACAAAAAGCCGATGAAGCCGCGCTTGGCCTGACCTATCAGCAAATTGATGATTTTCTGGAAGGTAAAACAGTCGATGCTGCTGTTTCAGAGCGTTTAGTGCAGATTTTCCAAAAGACACAACACAAGCGTCAACCGATCCCAACTATTTATGATCTGCCATAAATAAACATTTTTTTAATTTCAATTTAACTTTATTGAATTCTTGGCTACACTCTTGATTGTTTTATACAGCAGGAGTGTCGCCATGATCTCACGCGGTTTAAGCCTAATCGAATTACTAGTTGCCCTAATTGTACTGGTTATCCTGTTATCCATTGCCGCTCCGGCCATGTCTGAACTGATGCATCGGCAACACGCCAGCAGCTATATGCAACAGTTCAGTCGACATTTACACTTTGCCAGGATCCAAGCGAGCAGTAGCCAACAACCGGTCAAGATCTGTCCAATCCAAGGTCAGCACTGTCAAGGACACTGGCAGCACGATCCCATTCAATTGCTGTTACTTGATCCCATCAATAATGAAACCGTGCTGTTACGCGAACTGCCCGCGCTAAAAAACGACCATCGGCTAAGCTACCATCGGCAACAATTACAATTTCGGCGCGACGGTAGTTTAGATGCTCTTGAAAATGGCACCTTTTACTACTGCCCTCCCAGTCGCTATCAATGGCATTATCGCTTAGTGTTAAACCAAGCTGGCCGCAATCGTTTAACGCGCTATGAGCAGGCTTGTCCGATTTAACAGGTCGCTAAACGGCCGTTAATTCCAACACGACAGCGGCTCGGTTAAAGTATGATTGCGCTGCCCCAGATGATTAAGACTAAAACGTAAACAGTCACGATCTTGGGTTTGCGGCCCTTCTGCCGTTACGCGCAACTGATAGGCGAATTGCCCTGCCGTGAGCTCAACAGTAATACGATAACGCCCTGACTCAGATAAGCTTTGCGCAAAACCTAACTGCGCCAAGTCCGCGGTATAAGCACCATAATCTGCTAACCTTTGCTCTTGCCTATTCGCGAGTATGAGCAAGGTTTTCACCGCTTCAGCGCGATAACTGCGCAGCACATGCTGCTGATAAGCGGGATAAGCGATAGCACCTAATATGCCGATCAGTAGCACTACAATCAGCATTTCAATCAGCGTGACACCACGCGCTTGCATTAGTGAGCCCCTTGTTCACTTCGATAGGTGGCTAAACGCTGCCAAATAGGAAACTTATCCAAACTTAACGGCTCACTGCAGTGATAACACTCTGCACTAACTTTACGTAAATTCGTTAATAGCAAGCGGCTTTGAAAGTCTGAGCCTAACTCTAATTTAATGCTTTTATCGGCATTTTGACGCAAACGCAACTGCGCATCCGCGAGAAAAGGCACCGTCATCATTCGCTCTGCATAAATTCGACCGCCAGTATGCACTTGCAGCGCATATAATAACTGGTCAGTTTGCTCTGTTTCACACTCTGCAGCAGTGTCTGTTTTCGCGACAGGGGCATACAAAACACCGGCAGCAACTAGCGGCTTGCTGCTAATTTTGCCTGGTAAATGTATCTTCCAACCGGCATTAGACAGTAATGCCCGCCAATCTTGTGCACTGAGTGTTTGCGCTTGTTCTGCTGGATCTAATAAGGTTCGGTCGGCGAGGTGTTGATAATGAATAACGCTTTGCTGCAGCCGATTTAAACTAAATCGTAACAGCATAATGCTATCGTGCCCGGTTTGCGGGTGACGGCCAATAACCAATACTAAATACTGATCGGCAATACCCCAACTGGGTGGCGCTATGGTCGTTGGTAACTTTGTTCGAAGCAGGCCGGCGGTTGCAATAAAGCGTAGGCCACTTGCGGTTAAATCTGCCATTTCTCGGGCAACACCAAACTGACCATCGGCATAGGGCAAACGCCAAAGTAAACCTTCACGACTGAGTAACCAAATATGATCGACGATACCATCAAGGTTACGATCTTCAACTAAAGGTTGAGCTTGAATACGCGAATGAATACCCGTTGTGGTAAGCTCAAGTTGAGCGACCACCTTGCCCAGTTTATCTTCAGTTAATAGCAACTGCTGAGCTGCTTCACTACTTTGCAACCACAGTTGCCCGTTCAGATCATGCTGCAGCTTCACTTGCGTGGCCGCGGGTGTTAATGGTGGGCAAAGCGCATGTACTGGTAACGCTAAAATGGCTAACAACAGAAGAAAGCGCATCATGGCTGGTCCTCCGCAAACCGAAAGCGTTTACGCAGCAAAATGCTATTATAACGAGCGAACACTGGCCGCTCATCACTGCGTAAAGCCGTTTCGACAAATAGCAGCTCACACTGCAATTCAGGATCACTCCATGCTGCGTAAATGGCAGGACAAGCAGGCATATCCCAGCTATTACGGGGTAACTCTTCAGGATCAACATTATTTAACATCATCAAATGTTGTTCTAAAGTACGAAACTCTAACTGTAATTGTTGCTGAGCCGCCTGTGCAGACTGCGCACTTAACTTGCTGATAAATAAATTACTGCCTACTACTAATAACATAACCGTTAAGAACAACAGTGCAGTGAGTAAAACCATGCCGCGATTTCTCATAGTGCCTCCGATGTATCAATAACAATAATGTAACTAACCGTTTTACTGCTCTGCTAGAACAGCGTTTTCAAAATAGACAGCGCCACTTAACTGCAAGCGACGATAGCCATCACCTGGCGCCTCAAACTGAATGCTACCAAGTTGATATTGCTGTGTATTGTTATAACGATGGTCTGGTTCGAGAGACCTTAACAACACATGATATTGCAGACCCACAATCCGGCTTTGTTGTTGCAACCAATGCTCTACTGTCATTTGGTGGCTCGCCAAACTGAAGTTAGGCCGCCCATCCAAATCACTATCAATCAAAAATTCAAAATGCAGCCGTTCAACACCATCAATAATGGAATCCGTACTGATACTGGCCGCCCCCGCTGCATTGCGAATTAATCTTTTACGCATTAACACCGGAATAGTTTGACCATTTTGGTTTTGCTGCTGCAGATACAATACCAAGTGCTGATAAGGAAACAGCATCCCGGCATTCAGTTGTGCGGCATCAACCGCAACAAATCGACCTTGCTGCCAATCAGCTTGCCAATAAAACCGATTCGCGCGCATTTCATCAGGCGCCACAATTAAGCCAATACTGCGTTTTAACTGTAAAAACTCCGTATCTCTGATCAGGTTATTTAAACAACCTAATTGCCGACCGCCAGTTGCCCTGGCCGCATATAAGGTGAGAAAAGACTGTCCACTCACCGGAAAACTGCCGCTATCTAACCCTTCCGCAGCACAGTCGCCGGCCGGTAAAGGTAAGGTTGCGGCTTCGGCTAATTGTTGTTGCGCTAACCCACCCCAAAACCCAGTATTCTTTAATTCATTGTGCAGTAAATTTAACACCAGCTGCCCATTTTGCTGCAATTGGGCTAATTGCCGTGTTTGCGTAGAACTTTGATTTAGCGCAGTAAAAGTGGTTAACATCAACAATAACAACATCAAGGCTAACGCGGCTGCAATCAGCAATTCCACTAAAGAGAAACCCCGTTCCCGCCGGATCATCAGGCGTTACTCTTGGGCTAAAGATAAACCAGAGCGGCCATTTCCTACCCTACAGGTAGGCGCTACGCCCTTTGCAAATGCTGCATTTTGCTGCCAACTTACCGCTAATTGCAGCTGGCCATTATGCTGCTGCAGACAAAACTGTGGATCGAGTAATAAACCATAACTATGGACAGAGCCCTGCCATTTAGCCTGCCAGCGTGACAAAAGATACTGTCGCGCCTCGGTATATTGACAAGGAAGATTAGCACTGCACTCAGATACAGGCTGTTCAGTAAGCTGAAAATCGCTGGATTTGTGAGGAGAATTAAAACTATGCAGTTGTTGCACAATTTCTTGAGAGAGCGCAATAGCTGTAGTGCGCTGAGTGGCATCAGTAACCCACTTCAGTGCCAGTAGTTGACCAGCTAGCACGCCCAGTAAACCAATTTTGATAATCAGTAAGGTGATCAATACTTCGATCAATGTTGCACCACGCTGCTGCTTCATATTGACCTCGGTTTTTTATCCTCGGAAAATAAACATAGCAGCAGCGGTTAATAGATCAAGTTAATATTGTAAAAATATTGCTACCAGCAAGCTTTAACTGCAGCAGGTGTCACGCCGCCCTTTGCGCCCTTTTGACCCGCATGATTGTACGTTAAGGCCTGACAACCATCATTTTGTAAACTGGTTGGTGTTGCAGCTAACGTATAGGTTCGAGCTGTAGTCGCACCAGAGAAGCCAAAACTATATCGTGCAGACAAATCGGTTGCACACTGCAAGGACGGAAAAGCAAAGCCTGTTGGGTTATAGGTCATATTCTGCGTAAAGGTGCGCTCCATATGTTGCGAATACTCCAATAAACAGGCTGTCGCCGCTGAACGGTTGGCTTTTAACACATACTGCTGATAAGACGGGTAAGCAATAGCGGAAATAATTCCAACAATTGCCACCACCACCATCAACTCAATTAGGCTAAAGCCTTGCTTTATCGTTGTCACTTTTCTCAATTTAACACCTCGCGCCATGAAACTCGGCCTAGCCGTTCGTCAGTATCGACCAATACATCGATAACTTCTGCGTTTTCTAAACCCACTTTCATGATGTCTTTATAAAATATTGGTTCACCAGGCGCACTACTAAAACGCAAACCGCTGGCTGGTACTTTAACACTGTCGACCGTGATCTTATCATCGTCATCTATAATTTTATCGCCATTAACGTCAAAGAAGTTACGCTTTAAACGCTTGCCTTGGTAGGGGTCTATCGCCATTACATACCCGAAGCCTTCCGGTGAACAGATATCAGATGTTGGTACTATTGTATTAACTATTAATGAATTACCGATTAGCTGAGGAGTCGACACTACACGCTCACCACTATCGGGTAAATCCATATACCAACCACGTTTGCCATCCAATGAGCCAACCTCATTCACTGATCTAGCATTACCAACATTAGTGATGGTGCGCTGTGCAAGGTCACTACGTCCACTAATTACCGACGTTTCAATTACCGTGTTTTTATTCTTATTACTATTACCATTGCTGCTACTACCGTCCGTTTCAAAAGGTAGGATTAATCCATACCATGACTGCACACTGGTAGAAGATTGATCACTTTGCTCTAAATATTTACCTGTACCAAAAAATAACCAAGAGTTACCTGTCGTACTGTCAAAGCCAATACTCAATCCACCGGTTACTGATTGTCTGTTGCCAGAAGCGTCTTTAGCCGTAAATAACGGCGAACCACTGTATGCAACTTTACCGTCACTGGCATTTTTCCCAGAGAAATCAAACTGCCAAACATTTCCTTTTAAATCACCAGCAAACACTTTAGTAATAGCACCGGTATTGTCTGCATCAAACCCAACAGGTTGAAACAAGCCATTTGGACTGGCCGCTGTACCGGTATCAACGGTTAATACTGTAGGTGAATCGCCATTCAAAGGCAGCAAAATCAAAGATGCCGTATGATTTTGGCTATTAACGCCGTTACCTAAAATAGCATACCATTTAGCATCTTTGGCTGGTGAACCCAGTTTAGCAATCACCACTTCACCAGTATAATTACCTAACTCAGGAATGCTTCTCTCCCATAACACGCTGTCTTTGGTGAATGAGGCAGGCTGTGTAACATCCAAAGCGAACACATTTTTACCGCCACGACCATTGGTGCCCACTAATATACTGCGCCATTTACCATTAACATAAGCATCGGCAACCGTAGGTGAACCATCAACATAAAACTGATGCTGATAGTCTTTACTAGTCAACGCAGGTAATTTTGGTAACATTTCAAAAGGTACATAGGCAAACAACTCTTGACCATTCAGCGCATTAAAGCCATGTAACATGCCATCATTAGAACCAACATAGACTGCTTTAGTCCGATTTTTATAGGCCGTTAAAAATGGTGCGTAATCTTGTAGCTCGTCTTTGTCCCAGCCACTATAACGTTCGTAAAAACGATTATCAGGTTCACCCACATAAAAGGGTGTTGAGTAAGCGATATCTCCTAATATAGAGTTTCTAACGCGAAAGATGCCACCCGTTTTGTTTAGCTCTTTACTACGATCACCGCGAAGATAATTAACTTGATCTAAGGTTAAAGACCCAACCTTATTCCCCTCAAAAGCTTTGCCTTTATCTTTGCCAACATCATCTGAGTAGAAAATTTTTCGAGTGGTCCAATCCTGACTATCCAATTGTTGACTGGCTTTCCATGTCGGCGTTGTGTTGTTATCTAAACTGTAGGCCCATAAATCGCCGGTCCAATCGCCAGAAAAGAAACGCCCTTGAAACACCTGCTTGGCACTTTCTCTAGTGCTGGTGGCCCCGGCTAAATTTGATGCCGAACCTACTCGCGCCACAATTTGCGTTAATGTTTTGCTTAATTCAGTGGCAAAGGTTAACGGATCTGCCGCACTAAAGAAGCCACCACGACCGTTAACTGAAGCATGTAATAAGTCATCAATTTTTGCCGATGAGGGATCATTAAATGGGTTAGGCCAGTTGATAGCAGATTTTGCAGCTATTGCCTCAAAAGCTGAAACAGGGTTGATAGAACCACTGACCCCTAAACCGACACCAAATGTGACCATATGCTGCCAAAACGCCGGATTTATCGTTGAAGTCGGTACATTGTTTTCTTGCTCTGGACGTAAATCGTTTTTCCAATAGTTCATTGCCACATCGGCTAAAGTATTGCTCACAGAATCTGAGAAAGGGGGGCCAGGTTGATAACGATAAGTAGTATTGTTTTTGCCATTAATCGTTGCCCCTGCGGTATTGTCATTATTGCCAACACTGATTGTCTCTGTACTCCAATAGCCATCGGTCATTAAAATGGTAAAACTTTGACGACAAGAAACAATGGCAGACTGTTGATTAGTTGGATCCTCACGCCATGGCGAACTGGTTTTATAGTACTCTCCAGCATCAACTAATGCTTTACGAAGAGGCGTGCCTCCATTCGCACTCGCGGTATTAAGCCAAGTCATGAACGCTTGTTTACGCGTAGTACCGAATTTTTGTACGCCGCTAATAACCGTACCACTACTATTAAGTGTACCGTAGCCCACTCTAATACCATCTTTTTGTTCCATAAAGGCAACACCGATACCAGCTTTCGCCCCCATAATACGAGTGCGATAATAAGAAAACCAGTTAGCGAAGTTGTTTTTCTGACTGCTCGATACCGTTTCATATTTGTAGCAAAGATTACTGTATTGATTCAAACATAAAGTGGGATTGAAATCATAATAGAATGCTTTGCCCTTATCTGCTGACGGGCTAATGGTAAAACCAAATCGATTTGAACCGCCGTTCTGCCCGTAATAGTAAAAATCATCCATTAAAGCTCTGTAATCTTTATCTAAATCAACTTTTGTCCCACTTTGAGCATAACCATCTACATATGCTGCATTAAAGTCGCTTTGCGGAAAACGGCTTCCATCGGCTTTGAACGGTGGGCTGTATGTTTTAGTTGGATCAAAATAGGCTTTATTTAAATGGCTAGAAGCCAAATAAGCCCGATCAACTGTAAGACTAGAACTACTCAACGCACAAAGGTTGGAGTAACCCGCGAAAGAAACTGTAGAACTACAACTCCCTAAATTACGTCCATCGGATGTTAATCTAATGGCTAATTCATCTGGCATAAAACCCCAGCGCATAGAGCCAGAATCATCTAAGACAAATAAAATATTGGGTTCAACTGAACTGCCGGTTTGCAGCGGCACATTACCTAAGTTCACCGCCGCTTCAGCAGAAGCAATACCAAAAGTTAACGCCAGTAAAAACAACTTTAATTTCGTTTTTTTCATCATCATTTTGTTCATACCAACCTCAACGCCGGTAAAGGGTTTGAATCGTAACATTGGCTCGGTCTGTAAGATTAACTCGAGATGTTACGCGAAAAGTTTCAGCTAAACAGTTTTGTGGGATCGTTGTCGCACGGTCACAGCCTGGAGGCGAAGGGCTAAAGCCCATATATTCAACGATATATTGCGGACTACCTCCTCCCATTTGCTGTAAATTCATTGATGAAGTTGCCCATATTGTTTGAGGATCTAACCAACGCTCAGTGTTGCTTGCAACGGGCACAGGATAAAAGCCCGGTAGCGCCAACAAAGCATTGACACTTGCCGCGCCCTCCAAAATCGCTTCTGCATCTCTAATCCCTGCTTCAGCAAGTTGAAACACCAGTTCACGGTCATACAAATTGGCGGCCATTTTTTCTTGTAAAGCAGTACCACGCATACTCGATATCGCCAATAAGGTAATGGCTAACAACAAAAGCAAACCCACAATTAAAGCAACACCTTGTTGTGTTCGAAAAGATTTTTGCATAACGGCTACTCCACCCTATTCCGAATAGCGACAACCTGACGCATTCGTCGCATATCTTTGAGCAACTTAATTTTAGGGTCATCTAACAGAATTAATTCAATTTCTACTGCAATCACATTAGCCCATTCATCTACACCGATGTTATTGATATCATTTGCAGTTTGATAAGCCGTATTGCCTGAGCGTAAATAACGGAAATTTAATTCCTCAACACCATCGATAATTTCTTCGTAAATTGGATTACCATCTTGAATGTCTACACGATATAAAGAATTTGTATTACGTGGATTTACACCGACATACCAAGCTTGTGATTGCAATGACATCATCATGGCATTAGAAGTAAATTCATAAGGGGTGCCTTTTAAACCAGTACCGTCACACAAAACCGGAAAGCCCAATAATTTTGTACAGTTGCCCGGCGTGCCTTTACCGGTGTTGTGAACTATAGTGCCATTGTTTTGATTGGCATTGGTAACTTGAAAAATGGCTGTATGCGCAGAATCACAAGCTACGATGATGTCACCCTCTTTAATACCGTGATTATCTTTATTCACTTTAAAATTGGCAGAATTTGCAGTATGCGCTTCCACATTGATACTTCTGCCGCCGCCATACATCACTTGTATTGCATCCGTGCCTGGCACACGAGCCGGATTAAAACTAGTGGGTTGACCGTCATCAAAACCCCGAATACCGTTATTCCAACTGGCCCACCAATCTGTATTAGGGTTACTATTTAGCGTATTTGCCATCACAGTACTGTTAGTGCAACCACTAAAACCGGCACTGCGAATATCTCGTGCCATCAACTGGAACACTGCTCTAGAGTTTTCTTGAATAGCCGAAATAGTTTGATTAACTTGATATGTTTGTTGATTCGCCATAAAGATCCCCAGCACACCGCCGGTAACCAACAAGCCCAACGTCATAGCAATCATCAGTTCCACTAAAGACAAGCCTTGGTGCAATTTGATAGGTTCTAAACTCATATGAAAAACCTCGTGTTCATGGTCATGGTTTCACTGCCTTGTAAACCTCGACTGTCATCCCATCTGATACTGACTTCACAAATATTGCCATTACAATTAATTGCACCACAGGCGCTTGGGCCTAACTTTTGCTGCAATTGAGCATGCCATAAGCTCATTTCAGTGCCAGCAATACCTGAACTTGGCATACTCCCCGTGCAGCTTTTGTTGAACACCCCAGTCCTTGCCTGCGGACGAAAAGCGCGCATCGTTTCTTGCATTGAGTCCATAAAAATAACGGCTTGAGTACGATCATAAGCACTTTGATTACTTTTAACGCTGGCATTCTGTAAGGCCGCAAGCCCTAATAAACCTATGCCTAATATCAATACGGTAATTAATACTTCGAGCAAGGTAAAACCGCTTTGCTGTTGTCTATTCATCATTTGTTTCACTCTATAAGTTCTAAAATCTAGCTAGATAATCTCATTACTATTGCGAAGGCTCAGTACAGCCCGTTACGTTATTTTTACTGATACTGACACGTCCGCCTGAAACAAACGCCAAATCACGGCTATTATCTTTTAAAGATGAAGACGAAGAGCAAACGCGTAAGGTGCCAGAAATCGCGGCATTGGCTGAAGAACGAATAAAACCTTGCGAATTAAATACCAGCAGTGGATGCGTACTATTAACATTGAATGTAGTATCAAACATTAATTGCCTAAGTAGCGTTGGCGTACCTGATGTATTGGGACGCATAACTAAAACACCAGGCCATTTACCATTGCTGGTATTACAAGCAGTGCCATCAGCATTGCTTTTACAAAATTCAATATTTTGGTTTAATCGTATAGCCTCACTGCGGGCAAAATGCATCATTGAAAAGACCTCATTCGCCGGCCCAGTGAGTTGATTTGAGGCAACAATACCGTTAAAAGAAGGAATGGCAATCGATACGACTATTGCCAACACCGCAACAGTGACCATTAATTCAACCAAGGTTAAACCGGCGGCTTTTCTAAGAGATAAAAATGAACGTGAATTCATAGCAAACCTATAAATAAAATGCTTACTATCACTTTAATGTAATTACCGTGCAATAACAGTACTATCTGATTAGTGGTTAATTTTACTGATAAACGGTTGGCAAGAAGGACTTTACTGTTAAAAACGGTGGATTTACAGACCTAAAGCATTGCGCAATGGTGTTAATAAGCGACGACTCACTTCAAGCTGAACAGGACATTGCCTTAATGTGACAAAGTGCCGTTGTTCTTTTTGTTGAATGCTGTCAAAAAACAATTTATTAATCAATGTGCTGCGATGGATACGAATGAGATATTGTGGAAAGCTTTCTTGCAATTGCTGTAAACTCAGCTCTAGTAATATTTCATCTTCTGTTGTTACCGCCTTCACATATTTATCTTCGGCTTGAAAATATAATACTTGGGTAACCGCTAATTGCCGCTGCACACCGGCTTGCTGGTAAGACAATACCCCAGCGCTATCTCGCCCACGCAACGGATCGGTAAGTGTGGGTTTATGCAGGCGAGCCACCGCTTGGGCTAAACGGACACTACTGACGGGCTTTAACAAATAATCCATTGGTGCAGTATTGTAAGCATCCAATGCATGCTCAGGGTGAGCGGTAACATAAATCACCGCAGGGGGCAGTGTTTGAGTTGCTAAACGTTCTGCCAATTGCAGGCCATTCAAACCAGGCATCGCAATATCAAGAAATACCACCTCTGGTTGCGCCGCGGCATTTAATCGTAAGGCTTCATCAGCATTGGCGGCTTGCAATATCTCGCTAAATTGCTGTAAATCTGTGAGTAAACGAAACAAGCGCGCGCGCGCTAAAGGCTCATCATCGACAATCAGTGCTTTCATGGCGATTCACTTCCCTCCAGTAACGGTAATACCAACTTTACTCGAAATGTATCCTGCACTTGGCGACAAGAAAATTGTTGTTTGTCGGCAAACAGTAGTTCTAAACGTGCTTGAATATTTTGCAGGGCAATACCATTTTGTTCACGCTGTCGCGCATTTTGCGCGTTAAGCGGATTGGTAAGAATTATTGCTAACTGTTTTTTACCCACGGAGACTTCAACGGTAATGGTTACGGGTTCAAGACTCGGCTCAACGCCATAGCGCACGGCGTTTTCCAATAATGGCTGTAACGTTAAGGCAGGTAGCTTTACCGCAGGCAATACTGCTGGCAACTGCCATGCTACTTGTAAACGATCTCCTAATCGCCAACGTTCTAAAGCAAGGTATTTGCGTGCTAATTCCAACTCTTGCTCTAACGTCAGCAAGCTGCCGGCATGCATAGCAGCACGAAACAAATCAGCCAAATCCAGTAATGCTTGTTCAGCATCCTGTGGTGATTGATGCACCAACTCGGCCAACGCATTCAGGCTATTGAACAAAAAATGGGGTTGAATGCGGGCTTGAAAAGCCTGTAACTCAGCTGAGCTTTGTGCTGCCAATAAGCGAGCGCGCTCTGCATGCATTAACATCAACTGCCCTACTAACAAGCTAACAACCAACGCTAGCGCTAAGTTTGCTAAAACAAAATTAGTAGCCGAATGATAATAAATTAAGACATCTGCAGAAAAATGCCAAGCCATTAAGGATACCCCTGCAGTGATTAACAGTAACACTAAACAGATGACCAGCCATCTGACAACCAACGATTGGCTCACCATTTGGGGCAACAGTGGGCAAAGTACCGCAAGGCTTAACAATGCGATCCAATGAACATATAACGATATAATCCCCAGCCTAAACCAAGGATCAGAAGAAATGCCTGGCGAAAAAGCCAAAAGAATGGCGATAGCTTGCGCTAAAATAAGTAGCCGGAATAACATCTTACCCCGGCATAGAGAGGGTATTTGATAAGGCTGTCGGTAAGAGTGTTTGACAGCGTTATGCATCTTTAACCTAACTCAGCGCAGCTCAGCAGGAATAGCAAACACCACCCCTTCTTCGCGACCTTGCGTTTCCGTGACAGTGTTGCCGCCCCACATTTTTAATTGGGCAATCACATCTCGCACCAGAACTTCTGGTGCAGACGCGCCGGCCGTTACCGCCACTTTAGTGACACCGTCTAACCAGCTTTGTTGAATGTCGTTGGCGGTATCAATTAAATAGGCAGTACAACCTAGTTTTTCAGCTAACTCGCGTAAGCGATTAGAATTGCTGCTGTTTTTGGCTCCCACCACTAACATTAACTGCGCTTTTGATGCCAACTCGCGCACGGCATCTTGACGATTTTGCGTGGCATAGCAAATGTCATCTTTGCGTGGCCCTTCAATGTCTGGGAAGCGTGTTCTTAGGGCATCAATCACATCCGCAGTATCGTCTACCGATAAGGTGGTTTGGCTGCTGTAGCAAAGCAAGGCGGGATTTTTAACTTGCAGCGTATAGACATCTTCTACCGATTCGACCAAGTAAATGCCGCCATCGGCGTTGTCATACTGGCCCATGGTGCCTTCAACTTCAGGATGGCCAGCATGCCCAATCAGAATACACTCGATGCCTTTACGACTGGCACGGGTGACTTCCATATGCACTTTAGTCACCAGTGGGCAAGTCGCGTCGAATACTTTTAAGCCACGCTGTTTAGCCCGCTCGCGCACCGCTTGCGATACACCGTGCGCACTAAAAATAACGATATGGCCATCGGGTACTTCATCTAGCTCATCGACAAACACGGCGCCGCTGCGACGTAAGCCATCAACTACAAATTTGTTATGCACCACTTCGTGTCGTACATAGATCGGATGCTCGTACAACTCTAACGCACGCTCTACAATACTGATCGCCCGATCAACACCGGCACAAAAACCACGAGGATTAGCTAACAAAATGTCCATTTCAGCTCACTTGTACAATTTCGATATTAAAAGTTAGGGTTTGGCCAGCCAGTGGATGATTAAAATCAATCGTCACCGAGTCGCCCACCACTTCACGCACAAGCCCCGGTAACTCAGAGCCATCTGGCATGGCGAAACCAATAATAGAGCCAACCTTGGCTGGAGCGTCTGCCGAAAACTTACTACGGTCAACATAATAAATATTATCAGGGTTTGGCGTACCATAAGCGTCTTCTGGCGCTAGGGTAAAGGTTTTTTTATCACCGGCCTGTAAGCCTAATAATTGTGCTTCAAACGCCGGAGATAAACTGCCATCACCCAGTTGGGTTTTAGCCGGTTTATTGTGCACTCGGGTGCTTTCAGCGGCAGAGCCGTCGGTCAATTTGATATCAAAATGAAACACCACGGTGCTGCTTGAGGTAATCATACTCATTTTTTTGCTCCAGAATCACTGCTAAAACTATCCCAAATTAACAGTGCAGCGCCAATACAGATCACTGAGTCGGCAATATTAAATGCGGGGTAATGCCAATCCTGATAATACAAATGAAAGAAATCAATCACATAACCATAAATGCTACGATCAATTAAATTACCTATGGCGCCGGCCAACACCAAACTTAATGCCAAACTTAGTTTGATTTCATGGCGTTTTAATCGGCTCATCCAAACGGCAATGACCACACTGATCCCGATAGCAATACCGGTGAAGAACCAGCGCTGCCATCCTCCCGCATCACTTAAAAAGGAGAATGCTGCACCATAATTTCGTACATAGGTAAGGTTAAAAAAAGGCAACAACTCAATTGAATCAAATAGGGCCATTTGTTGGTGCACTAACTGCTTAGTCAGCTGATCCAATAGGATCAGCAGCGCAATTAACCACCACCAACGCCATGCAGTTTCTTGAAATAAACGCATTAGGCAAATTCCCGTGTTTCACCTTGGCCACTGACGTTATCAACACAGCGACCACAGATCCCCGGCTGCGCCGGATCAATACCCACATCATGTCGGTGATGCCAACAACGCTCACACTTCGCCGCGCTAGACGCTGTGACCAATACACTTAGCCCCGGAATTGCCGTAGCAATCGCGTCAGCGCTCGGCGCTTGTGCACTAACGGTTGCCGTAGAAGTGATCAGTACAAAGCGTAATTCGTCACCTAACTGCTGTAAGGCTGCTGCTAAACTGGGCTCGGCAAACAAGGTGACTTCGGCTTGCAAAGAGGCACCAATCCGCTCTTCCCGACGTGCCGCTTCTAACACTTTGTTCACCTCGTCCCGCACCTGCAGCAGTTGCTGCCAATAAGCATTACTGAAACGCCCTGCGGGTAACTCGGTGAAACCGCTGTACCACACATCCGTGAACACAAACGCGTGTTGTTGACCCGGTAAAGCTTCCCAGATTTCTTGTGCCGTAAAGCTCATGATAGGTGCCATCCAGCGCACCATTGCCTGCACAATATGATAAAGCGCAGTTTGGCAGCTACGACGCGCTTGGCTGTCTTTGTGAGCGGTATACTGACGATCTTTAATCACGTCTAGGTAGAAACTACCCAGTTCAACAGTACAGAAATTCATCAACTTTTGACTAACCTGATGGAACTGATAGTTGTCGTAGGCATCGATGATCTCTTGCTGTAACTGCGCAGCACGATTAACCACCCACAAATCTAACTCGACCAATTGGTTAAATGGCAGAGCATCAGTTTCTGGGTTAAAACCGTTTAGGTTTGCTAACAAGAAACGCGCAGTATTTCGAATGCGGCGATATTTATCGGCCGCACGATTAAGGATCTCATCAGAAACCGTCATCTCTGAGGTGTAATCCGTCGTTGCTACCCACAAGCGTAAAATGTCTGCACCCAGTTTGTTCATCACATCTTGCGGTGATACCACATTACCTAACGACTTTGACATCTTGCGGCCTTCACCATCAACGGTAAAACCATGGGTTAATACCTGTTTATACGGTGCGCGCTGTTTCATGCTTACGCCCGTCATTAAGGATGACATAAACCAACCGCGATGCTGATCTGAGCCTTCTAAATACAAATCAATCTGCTCAGGCTGATGAAACTCTGGGCGCGCATCCACCACCGCAGCATGGGTAATCCCCGAGTCAAACCAAACATCGAGCGTGTCAGTCACTTTGGTGTAACGCTCACTGTCATCGCCAAGCAACTGTGAAGCATCCAGATCAAACCAGGCTTGAATGCCGCCCAACTCAACTTGTTTCGCCACCAGTTCAATTAAACTGGCGGTTTTTGGATGTAAGGCGCCGGTATCTTTATCCACAAACAACGCAATAGGTACACCCCAGGTACGCTGCCGTGAAATACACCAATCGGGCCGGCCTGCTACCATGTTTTCAATACGTTGTTGACCCCAATCTGGGATCCAGCGGGTTTTGGCAATTTCGGCTAATGACTGTTGGCGCAGCCCTTGCTGCTCCATGCTAATAAACCATTGCGGCGTAGCGCGAAAGATAATGGGTGTTTTATGACGCCAGCAATGGGGATAACTGTGCTTATATGCTTTGTGCAATAACAAAGCGCCAGCCGCCTTTAATGCTTCAACGATAGTGTCATTGGCTTTAAAAACGTGCTGGCCAGCAAACATCGGTGTATCCGGCAGATAAACGCCATTGGCACCGACGGGGTTCGCCACTTCTAAATGGTATTTTTGACCGACAACAAAGTCTTCTTGGCCGTGCCCTGGTGCCGTGTGCACACATCCTGTGCCCGATTCAGTCGTAACATGTTCACCCAGTACCACCGGCACTTGGAAATCGTATAACGGATGCTGCAACTTGACTAAGTCTAGCTGCTTGCCTTGGCAGAACCCCAAGGCGTGATAATGTTCAATATTAGCGCGCGCCATCACCTCTTTCACCAGATCAGTGGCGATAATCAAGCGCTCAGCACCTTGTGGTCCTTGCTCAACCTGCACCAGTGAATAGCTCAGCTCGGCATTAAGCGCCACGGCGCGGTTGGCTGGAATGGTCCAAGGTGTGGTGGTCCAGATCACCACGGCCAACGGGCCATGCCCCCGATGCGCTTCGGGATGATCAAAGCGATCGACGACTGTTTCATCCACGACCTTAAAGCGCACATCAATGGCTGGTGAAATCTTGTCTTGGTATTCCACTTCCGCTTCGGCTAAGGCCGAGCCACAATCGGTACACCAATGCACGGGTTTGAACCCTTGCAACAAATGGCCGTTTTCAATAATTTTACCTAAGCTGCGGATAATATTGGCTTCGGTTTGAAAGTCCATGGTGCGATATGGCTTATACCAATCCCCCAATACGCCCAAGCGGATAAAGTCAGTGCGCTGCGCATCAATCTGCGTTAACGCATATTCACGACACTTCTCACGAAATTCGGCAGGCGTTAATTTTTGTCCGGGCTTGCCGTATTTTTTCTCCACCACCAATTCAATCGGTAAACCATGACAATCCCAACCCGGCACATAGGGTGCATCAAAGTCAGATAACGTTTTTGCTTTAACAATAATGTCTTTAAGGATCTTATTAACAGCATGGCCGATGTGAATATTACCGTTCGCATAAGGGGGGCCATCGTGCAGAATGAAGGTTTTTTTACCCTTTTTGGCCTCACGGATCTGACCATATAAATCGGCTTCGGTCCATTTTGCCAACATTTGTGGCTCACGTTGTGCCAGATTGCCGCGCATAGCAAAAGCCGTTTCTGGTAAATTCAGGGTATGCTTGTAATCGCTCATCCGTTTAAATTCCGTTAAGTTAGTGAGTTCAGTAGCGCAGGCTGCTGACTAAAATACTGTTTCGCTGCCGCTTCATCGACGGCGATTTGCTGTTTCAATGCATCCAGATTGTCGAACCGCTGTTCGGCTCGAAGTTTGTGCCGCAGCACCACTTCAATCTGACTACCATATAAATCTTGATTAAAATCAAATAAATGTGCTTCTAGTTGTTCACGCACACCCTGTACGGTTGGCCGATTACCAATATTAGCCACCCCTTGAAACACCCCAAAACAGGTGCGGGCAGTGATGGCATAAACGCCTGATACCGGTAATTTTTTACGGTACAACCAGACATTCGCAGTGGGAAAGCCAAGGTTTCGGCCTAACTTACGACCATGTCTTACTCGCCCAGTTAAAGCAAAAGGCCGCCCTAGCATCGTTTCAGCTAAATGCAGTTGGTCGGCTTGTAAGGCACTGCGGATCAACGTACTGCTGACCCGTTGCTGCTCCAGTTTTAAACTTGAGGTGCTGTTTAAACCAAAACCATACTTTGAGGCGGCACGTTCTAATAATGCGTAATTACCGCTACGGGCTTGGCCAAAATGAAAGTCATCACCCACTATCAAATGCTGTACGCCTAACTTAGCAAGCAGTAAATCTTCAATAAACTGTTCTGGAGCTTGTGCCGCAAAAGCACGATTAAAGCCAACGCAGAGTAATCGGTCGATGCCTAATTCCGCCAACGCTAAATACTTTTCACGAAAGCGAGAGATCCGAGCCGGCGCATCACTGCCCGCGAATAATTCCAGAGGTTGGGGTTCAAACACCATTACGCAAGACGGCAACTGCTTCGACTGTGCCAGTTGTTTAACTTGAGCTAACACGGCTTGGTGCCCCAAGTGCACACCGTCAAAATTGCCGATGGTTAACACACAGCCTTTATGCTGCGGTAATATGTTGTGGATGCCGCGAATTAACTCCATGCCTGCCTTACATTATGCCTGCGGTTGCTTGTCAACTGACGATTATAACCCGATCACCGTTGGCTTTCAGCAACAGTTTTTGCTTTAAAATCAGCCAAACGCACCCCAAACAGGAACAGCAAGGCAAAGTACGCTATTACAGCCAACAGACACAAACTGGATAATTGCACAATTTGCGACGTTAAAGGCAGCGCCACCCAGACACTTAAGCTTGGGCTAACGACATAGAGCGCTGAGGCCATCAATACACTGGCCAAAACAAATTTAGCTAGCATCACAATACTAAAACGGCTTAATTGATATACCCCAGCGAGCTTTAAACCTCGATACAATAAAAATGCATTTAAACTTGCCGACATCGCCGTAGCTAAAGCCAAGCCTACATAACTTAAAAAGGGGGCCAACATCAGATTGAACACCATATTGGCCACCATAGCGATAATGCCAATTCGCACCGGCGTTTTAATGTCTTGCCGCGCATAATAGCCAGGTGCTAACACCTTGATCAGCATATAACTTAACAAGCCACAGCAATAGGCCAATAAGCTGTAAGACACCATTAACACATCTTGCTGGGTAAATTCACCGCGCATAAACAGCACCGTGATAATCGGTTGTGCCAGCACCATTAACGCCAGCATCGCCGGTAAACCAAACATTGCCACAAAGCGCACTGACCAATCCAGCGTGTGAGCAAAGCGCGCAGTATCTGCCGTGGCATGATGCCGCGATAAGTTCGGCAGGATCACCGTGGCAATGGCAATTCCGAATAAGCCCAGTGGAAATTCAATTAACCGATCCGAGTAATATAACCAGCTTACGGCCCCGGTTAGTAAAAACGAGGCAATCACGGTATCGAGCAGCAGATTGATTTGGCTTACAGAAACACCAAACAGCGCTGGTAGCATCAAAGTACGGATCTTTGTCACGTTTTCATCTTGCCAATGCCATCTTGGCAGCACCAGCAAACCGGCTTTAGCTAAAAACGGTAATTGAAATAATAACTGTACAATACCGCCAATAAACACGCCCCAAGCCAATGCCATGGCGGGTTCATCCAACTCAGGGGCCAGATACAGCGCCGAGCCTATAATCGCAATATTTAAGAAAACGGGCGTAAAGGCCGCTACCGCAAAACGGTTATAGGTATTTAGCACCGCGCCCGATAACGCGACTAAAGAAATAAACCAAAGGTAAGGAAAGGTAATTTTTAACATCACACTGGCCATTTCAAACTTGTGCGCGTCAGGCCCGTCATTCAGCCATTCGATAAACCAGCCCATACCAAACAGCAAAGCAATCAGCGGCGAGCCGACCACCCCCACCAGCGTCACTAGAGTGACAATAACACCCAGCGTTCCCGCCACCTTGGCCACTAATTCTCGAACCGCATCATCACCATGTTTAGCTTTAACTTCACTTAACACCGGCACAAAGGCTTGAGAAAAAGCGCCCTCGGCAAAGAGTCGACGTAAAAAATTCGGAATACGGTTAGCAAAGAAAAACACGTCAGCAGCAGCACCCGCACCAACAAAATTGGCAACCACCACATCCCGCACCAGGCCTAACACTCTTGAAATCAACGTCATAAAGCTGACAATCAGCCCTGACTTTAGTAATTTTCCTGACACAGGAGACTCCTTTATTTGCTGCGGCGCTATTTTCACCTGTTACTGAGATCAATTACCAGTGCTCACTGCAATTTAATTACGGGCCTTTTCGTTTAAAGCATTTGACAATGGGCCAGTAAATAGGCATATTATGCGGCCTTTAAAGAGTCCGGTTTTAAGTTTTTAGGAGTGTTACCTTGGCTAACATCAAGTCTGCTAAGAAGCGCGCAATACAATCAGAAAAACGTCGTCAGCAAAACGCCAGTCAACGTTCTATGATGCGTACTTTCATCAAGAAAACCTACGCAGCAGTATTAACTGCTGACGCAGTAGCTTCTCAGGAAGCGTTCAACAAGATGGTCCCTGTTATTGATCGTATGGCAGCCAAAGGTCTGATCCATAAGAACAAAGCAGCTCGTCATAAGTCTCGCTTAAACGCCCATGTAAAAGCGTTAAAAGCAGCCTAATTGGCGATGTAAAACAAAAAAACCAGCTTCGGCTGGTTTTTTTGTAAGTTCATTTCGGCCACACAAAGCCGCCGACAATCAGTGCACAGCGCGACAAATTACTCAGCGCAATACAGTTTGTGTAATAGTGCAATAACCTCGGTTACTTCATCGCTAGAGATCCGATAAAACACCGTTTGCGATTCTTTACGCGTTTTCACCAATTTATTTTTGCGCAATAACGCGAGATGCTGTGAAAGTGCAGATTGGCTTAAATCCAACTTGCTGTTTAATTCACCTACCGACAGCTCGCCTTGCAACAAATGGCATAAAATAATTAAACGGCGCTCATTCGACACCGCTTTCAGTAACTTCACTGCTTCCGCTGAATTTTTCAGCATATCTTCTAAATTCATGTTTTGCACCGCTCATTAAACTAATACTAGCCTGATCTCATTACGACAAAATAATGCTAGTCCAGATCAGACACTACACGACAATAAGGGTTGAACCAGACTTGAGATTCTTTCTGCAGTAAAAGGTTTCACTACAAAAGCTTTTGCTCCGCCTGCTACAGCTGCTTTCAAGTTATCGACACTGGAATAAGCCGAGATCATAAATATATGTGATTGCTGGTCAACACACCTGAAACGTTGCAACAATACCTTACCGTTTATGTCTGGTAGCTGAATATCCAAAAAAACTAATTGTGGTTGATGCTGCATAAACAAGGCTTCGCCTTTGGCGCCGTCGGCTGCCTCTAGCACCTTAGTTACACCAAGTTGCTGCAAGATACTTTTAAGGTAAGCACGCACAGCCACCGTATCATCAACAACAAGCGCCGTTAACTGTTGGGTTACAGGAGTGGGGTTATAGCAGGTTTGAATAAATGCTTGCATCCTTGCAGCGTCTCCATTTTTCGGCTGGTCGAGCAAAAACTGACGTCCAGCGAGTTACATAGGTTTCATCCGTAAAACATGATAACGTTTCCACATCAGTCAAAACCAAACAGCGGGAACAAACCATGAAAGTGTGGATAACAACAATACTAGCAGCTTTTAGCCTAAATGTGCATGCCCAAAATGTAACTATTGATAAAGATTTAGCTTACAAATTAGTTGAATCGTTAACGGTGGAAGTGGGCCCGCGCTTAGCCGGCAGTGAAGCCGATATGCGCTCGGTGCTGTGGGCAGAGCAAAAATTTACCGAACTGGGTTTTGATAAAGTCTGGCGCGAACCCTTTGATATGCTGTACTGGGAGCGTGGGCAAGCTAGCTTAAAAGTGGCAGCTCCTTTTCATCAATCTTTAGTGGTCACCGCTTTAGGTGGTTCAGTCGGTACTCCGTTTGATGGCATCAACAGCCAAGTTGTCATGTTTAATACCTTAGAAGAGCTTAAAAAAGCGGACGCCTCTAAAGTGAAAGATCGTATTGTTTTTATTAATCATGCTTTAGAGAAAGATATTCGCGGTGGTTTTTATGGCCAAGTCGTGGGGGCACGCGCCACGGGTGCAGTTGAAGCGGCAAAACTTGGTGCAAAAGCCTTAGTGATCCGCTCAGTCGGTAGCAGCAATAACCGTTTTGCCCACACCGGTCAAATGCGTTACGAAGAAGGCATTGAACGTATTCCTGCGGCAGCCATTTCCGTACCCGATGCGCAGCAATTGAGCAAGATGCTGACGATTAACCCAGAGCTCACGCTAAACATGCAAATGAGTAATAATCTCCCAGGTACTGTGACCAGCCACAATGTGATTGCCGAGATCAAGGGTAGCAAACGCCCCGATGAAATCGTGCTAATCAGTGCACACTTAGATTCTTGGGATGAAGGTACTGGCGCATTAGATGATGGCGCCGGTGTGGGTATCGTGATGGCAACAGCCGCTTTATTAAAGCAAGAGAAACCTGAGCGTACCATTCGCGTGGTGTTATTTGGTAATGAGGAAGGCGGTTTAATTGGCGCCCGCGCTTATGCCGCTAAACACCATCAGCAATTACACACCCATGTGTTTGCTTCAGAATCAGACTTTGGCGCGGGTCGTATTTGGCGCTTTGACACCGGTATGGGTGAACAAGCATTAGCCTTTGCCAGTGAACTGCAGAAAAAGTTAGCACCGCTGGGTATCGCTATGGGGCCGAACACCGCGTCAGGGGGGCCAGATGTGTCGATGTTAAAAGCACAAGGCGTACCCGTTGCTAGCCTGATGCAGGATGGAACGGATTACTTTGATTATCACCATACCCCAAATGATACACTGGATAAAATTGATCCCACTGCATTGCGGCAAAACCTCGAAGCATGGTTAATTATGACGCGTGAAATTGCCAATAGTCAGGTTAATTTACGTCAGTAATTCGTGACATCAGCGCCGCTCGCTGCGGCGCTGTTCCTTTTGTACTCGCGTTATCGCCTTTGGCAAACCCAGCAAAAAATCCATTACATAAACTAATCTGAAAAATGTAATTTATCTTAGTTGAGTAATCGCTCGACTCTGCTCATAATGCGCGCCATTGCGCACACTATGCCGGAGCATTAACATGGAAAACCTGTTCTACGACATTATCAGCTGGATTGGCCTAACAATTTGTATCGGCGCTTTTTTTATTAAAGATGTGTTCTGGCTTCGATTAGCTACATTAATCGGTTGCAGCTTATTGTTTGTGTATTACAGCCACATCGCCATTCCGCAAGGGGTGATTTCCAACTTATTAGTTTTATTGATCAATGCTTATTACCTGCTGCGTTTTGCTGCTGCCCGTAAAAAAGCCCAAGCCGCCGAAGCAACTGCCAATGATCTGGCGAATATTGAGTTACAAGCGCAAACAAAATAAGCGGCTTTTTTCCAGCAGCCTGACAGGCTATACTCGGCCCTTAGCAGTAAGCATCGGAGTCAGGCATGTCACAAGACGAATTTGAGCTGTTTCTGAGCGAAATGGCCGATGTTAAACCCCTACCGCAAGATGCGGTACTTCAACAAAATGGCGAATTCAGTCCTACCTTAGCGCAGCAGGCCAGACGCAAAGCCGCTGAACAAGAGATGGAGTACGATCCGCACTATTTGAGCATGGAATACGTTGATTTAGTTAAGCCCGACGACGTATTTGCCTATTGTAAAGATGGCGTACAACAAGGTGTGTATCGCAATCTGCGCTTAGGCAAGTATCAATTAGATGCTACGCTTAACCTGCTTGGTAAAAGCTTGCAAGAAGCCCGTAGTCAGTTACTGCAATTTATTACCGACTGCCATAAACGTGGCGTCAGAACTTTATTGATCCAGCATGGTATGGGCCGAAACAGTAAGCCACACCCTGCTATTTTGCGCAGCTATGTTTTTAAGTGGTTACCCAGTTTTACCCCCGTATTAGCCGCTCATACCGCGCAGCGCCAGCATGGGGGTTACAGTGCTACCTATGTGTTATTGCAAAAAAATGCGGAGCAAAAGCGCGAGAACCGTGAACGGCATACTAAATAGCGACGCGTCGAATTGATAAGATCATCAGGTATAAAAAAACAGGGCTGGATAACCAGCCCTGTTTTTTTTAGATCAACCAACTGAATGCTTCAGCTTTGGTAAAAAACGCTGTCAACGCCATAAGGACCACGGCAATAGCGAGTGTGGTAAAGCCAAAACCACGATTGGACGCTTTACTCATAATAAACCTCAAATTACTTTTTCTTATTCTCTATTTTTACTAAGTACTGCAAAATCTCTTTAGCAGAATCAGTCTAATAAAGATAATACTACTATTCAAGTCATTATTATCAATAGGGTTAATAGCCTTGTTGTAAATCGACTTCATTGACTAACGGTTGCCCCTGACAACTGCGTTGGTAGTTTTCCGCAATTTGCGCCACCACGGTCTCCACTTTAGTCACCGCAGAAATATGCGGTGTAATCATAATGGCAGGATGCCGCCAAAACGCATGCTCCGCTACAAGGGGTTCTTGACGGAACACATCTAAACAGGCGGCCGCTAGTTGCCCACTGTCTAACGCGGCGAGCAGCGCCTGCTCATCGACGATGGCGCCTCGCGCCACATTAATCAGAATGGCACCAGGCTTGATCATGGCAAAAAAGTCAGCATTTAACAGGTTTTCAGTTTGTGCAGTTAAAGGCAATAAACAGATCAGCAAATCCGCTGAGCCGACGGCAGCAGCCAATTGCTCGGTACCCGCAAAACAATGAACACCAGCTAATTGTTGTGGGCGGCGCGACCAACCGTTCACTTGATAACCTTGAGCTTTAAAATGCAATGCCGTGGCCGTACCCAGTTCACCTAAGCCAAGTACACACAATGTGCTTAAACGCCGCGGACTTTTCGGTCGCCACAAGGCTTGTTGCTGTTGTTGCTGAAACAGATCGAGCCTTAAACGGTAATACGCTTCAATGCCCGCCAGATAACTGAGCATGGCCTCGGTTAACGCCGGATCGACAATCCGAGCCAAAGGTAAACGCGGTAAGCTGGCATCACTGAGGATCCCATCAACACCGGCACCAAAACTTTGTAAAGCTTTAAGATTCGGCAAGCTGGCCACCGAGCCTGCGGGTTGCTTCCATACCACGGCAAACGTCACGTGTTCTGGCTGTGCGATATCGGGCCAAATTTCAATTGGCGTTGTGGGTAAGGCTTGCTGCAAACGTTGCTGTAAATCATCTAGTTTTCTATCGGGAATAATCAGCGCAATACTCAAAACAACCCCTATAATGCTACTTGTTATTAATGTTTTATCTTAGCATAGCACTGTTAAATGGGTCGCTAAGATAGCGCTTAAATATCCCCATTCACTGCGAAAACAGCTACAGCATTTCATGTGTTTACTGTGTCAAAACTGCCACAAAACTGCCACTTATTTGTCATCTGCGATGAGTAGTCTACAAGGATTCGTCTAGATCGCCAGTCTATCTTGCCTTGGGAATAAACCATGCTTAACGTAGAGCAACTATTAGAACAGCACTTCATGTCCAATCAGCCAAAGCCCTGGTGGTATCGCCCCGGCAAAATGCTCCTCAGCTATTTATTGCACGAGCAGGAATTCCAAGCTTTTGCCGCTCGCTATCCACATTTACAAGGCATGGAGTTTGTTGAGCAAGTATTAGAATACTTTCAGTTTAGCTATAGCGTGCGTGATGATGAGCTAGATCATATCCCTTCGACCGGCCCAGTGTTGCTGATTGCTAATCACCCAATAGGATCGTTAGACGGTTTAGCCCTGTTAAAACTGGTCAGTGGGTTGCGCCCAGATCTGAAAATCATGGCCAATCAACTGCTGATGAGCTTAGCGCCAATGCAAAACTTATTGTTGCCCGTTAATAACCTTAACGGAGGTACAGAACGGCACAAGCTTGAGGCGATTCAACAGCATCTAGCCGCAGCTGGGGCCTTGATAATATTCCCCGCTGGCGAAGTATCACGCTTACGCCCGCAAGGTGTTCGCGATGGTAAATGGCACAGTGGCTTTTTACGCTTAGCCAGCCAGGCTAATGCACCAATAGTCCCACTGCATCTGACCGCACGAAATTCATGGGTTTTTTATGCTGCCTCAGCTTTATACAAACCCCTAGCCAGCATGTTACTGGTAAGAGAGATGTTTAAACAAAAAGGGAGAACCATGGCGGTTCGTATTGGCGAACAAATCCCCTGTAACAGCTTTAGCCAGTTATCATTGCCGGTCCCAGTAAAAGTAAAACTGTTCAAAAAGCAGCTATACCGGCTTGCTACCGATCGCCCCTCACTTTTCATCACGCAAACCGCAATAGCGCGGCCTGAACCAAGAGCGGTATTAAAAAAAGCAATGAGTCAGTGCCAACGGTTGGGTGAAACCCGTGATGGGAAATTAATTTACTTATATCAACATCAACAAAGCTCGCCCATCATGCGGGAAATAGGACGCTTAAGAGAGCTAGCTTTTCGAGCCGTCGGGGAAGGCACCGGGCAACGCCGAGATATTGATCGCTTTGACAGCCACTATGCTCATTTACTGTTATGGGATAACGAAGATTTAGAAATTGTAGGCGCTTACCGCTTGGCTGATACTAACAAGGTATTAGCAGAACAAGGGCCAACAGGCTTATATACCCAAACCTTATTTCAGTTTTCTCCGTCCATGCAGCCTTACTTAGCTCAGGGTTTAGAGTTAGGTCGAAGTTTTGTGCAACCACGCTATTGGGGTAAGCGCAGCCTAGAATATTTATGGTATGGCATTGGTGCCTATTTAAAACAAAATCCGCAGGTGCGTTATTTATTTGGCGGCGTGAGTTTGTCAAATAGCTATCCCGTACCGGCCAGAGATTTATTAGTGTATTTCTATGGTTTGTATTTTGGGTCGGCTATGCCAAGCGCTGAAGCAAAACGCCCTTACCCATTAGCGGCGCCAACGGTGCAGCAATTAGCCCAACATTTTACAGGTAACGACTATGCTGCAGACTTTAGCCAATTAAAACATTTACTAGCGAATATGAAAGTCAGTGTACCTACGCTTTATAAGCAATACAGTGAGCTTTGCACCCCGGGTGGCACAACGTTTTTAGCTTTTGGCGTTGATCCTGAGTTTGCCAATTGTGTTGATGGCTTAGTGTTAGTCGATTTATCCTTAGTAACAGCAACTAAACGCGCTCGCTATCTAGACTAGTGCCAAGATTGTGTAAAGTTCAGCCAAGATTCAGCCATCCTCCTTTATAACCTGAGTGTATGCTACACCAAAGAGTGTTGTGGGCCAGTTGCCAAACGCAGCACTGAGGAGGAATTATGCAAGTCTATCGAGCTTTGCAATCGGTGTTATTGCTCACCCTGCTATTAGTGAGCACCGGCTGTGCTTCGCAAACGCAAAGTAACAATGCCACTGTACAAATCAGTGATGCAGAATTTGATCAAATGCTGGCCCCAGTGGCCCTGTATCCCGACAGTGTACTGACGCATGTGCTGATCGCCGCCACCTATCCATTAGAAGTGGTGCAAGCGGCACGTTGGTTAGAACAAAACCCCAACCTTACGGCAGAAATGGCGGTTGAAGCGGCGAGCTTACAAGATTGGGATCCTAGCGTTCAAGCGTTAACGGCCTTTCCTCAATTGCTAAACCGCTTAAATGAAGATCTGCAGTGGACACAGCAACTTGGTGAAGCCTTTTTAACCGACGAAGCAGCCTTATTAGCCAGTATCCAACGTTTACGTGAACGCGCCTATGCGCAAGGTTCACTGCGTAATAGTGAACATGTCATCGTAGAACGTCAGCGTGAGGTGATTGTGATTGAACCGGCGCGGCGCGAAGTGATTTATGTGCCCTACTACGACACCCGCGTTGTCTATGGTAACTGGTGGTGGCCTACCCATCCACCGGTCTATTGGCATGGCCCTGCTGCATACCGTAATCAAGTGAGCTTTTACTGGGGCTCGGGTTTTCGGATCCGGCCATCATTTTATTTCAGCATCTTCGATTGGCAGCATCGCCATGTCGTAGTGCAACATAATTACTATTATCAACCGCCACGCTATTACCCTAAGCGCCAGCATTTCCACCAAGCCCCCCGCTGGCAACATGATCAATACCATCGCCGGGGTGTGTATTATCGTCAACCCCAGATCGTACACCGCAATAACCACTGGCGTGACGAGCGTAAGCATTCGAATCGTCCGAATGTACAGCCTGAACGCAACAGCGGAAGCTTTATCCCTGCCGACAGTCGTTTACGTCAAAGTAATGTAAGACGTGAACAAGAAGCGGCTCGACAAGCGCAGCGCAGCAATGCGTCGACAACCCGACCGAATGAGCGAGAACGCAACACTGGCCGGATTGCTGAGAAGTGGGCAGAGAATGAGCAACGGACCCAACCGATCCCTGCGCCTGTGACCTCTCAGGACAAAGGCCAGCAAGACAGAGTCGGCTCTGAACGCATACAACCCTTTAATCGCCAAAGCGAACAGCGGATCCAACCGATTGAGCGTGCCACATCTACCGTACAACAGCCGCAATCGATGAGCCGAAATGCACCTGAGCAACGCATCCCGCCCGTTAACCGCGCTGAACAGGAACAACGCATTAAAAGTGTCTTAAGCCGCAACGCGCCAGAACAACGGGTACAGCCGATAACACGCCAAGTGCAAGAACAACGTATGCCATCGGTTAATCGCAATGCGCCAGAGCAACGCGTTCAACCGGTGACGCGTCAAGCGCAAGAGCAACGTATGCAATCGGTTAATCGCAATGCGCCAGAGCAACGCGTACAACCGGTGACGCGTCCAGTGCAAGAACAACGTATGCAATCCGTTAATCGCAATGCACCTGAGCAACGCGTACAACCGGTGACACGTCCAGTGCAAGAACAACGTATGCAATCGGTTAATCGCAATGCGCCAGAGCAGCGTGTTCAACCTGTAACACGTCCAGCGCAAGAACAACGCGCACGGCCCGTGCAAGAACAACGGATCCGGCAGCGCCCAGATACTAATCAGTCTGCCCGAGTGGAGGCCAATTCATCTCGTCAACAACAACTTAACTAGCGGCGGCCTTTTTATTGATTTAAAACAAACTGCCAACCAAAAAGCCTGTCTACCGACAGGCTTTTTTGATCCAGCCCAAAGTATCTGCAGACGAACAGCGCACAATGGCGCCAGTTAATTATCTGGAGAACACCATGAAAGCAATCTTTACCGCAGCAGCCTTAAGTTTAACCCTGTTTAGTGGCACCGCCTTAGCTGATTTTTCTGTCAATCTGGGTGCAATTAGCGTGCAGCCAAAAGATAGCAGCAGCCATCTTGATGTTGTGGAAAGCGTTGCCGGTTTACCTGCAGGCTCTACCGGCGTTAAAGTTAACAACAATACCCAACTTGGCTTAACGTTCGATTATACCTTTGAAAGCAATTGGGCAGTGCAACTGATTGCGGCTACGCCTTTTACACATAAAATCAGCGGTGATGGCGCCTTAGACGGTCTAAACATTGGTAAAACCAAACATTTACCCCCGACGCTATTAGCGCAATATCACTTTGATATAGGTAGCGATCACATTCAACCCTTTGTTGGTTTAGGGGTAAATTACACTAACTTTTTTAATACCGAAGCCGATCAACAATTAGTGTCAACCTTGGTGGCTTTAGGTGCAGCGAACAGTGGTGATGCGGTAACCATCAAACTGAAAAACTCTTGGGGTTTAGCGGCGCAAGCCGGCGTTAATGTCAAGTTCTCCGAAAACTTAGGGCTGCATCTGATGATCAGTAAAATGGACATCGATACCGATGCGCAAGTTCGAGTACAAGGTAATACCATTCAACAAGTGGATGTCAATATTGATCCCTTTGTTGCGATGATTGGCTTACGCTGGACCTTATAATACTTTCAAGCGCTAAATCTCTCCTGCTGGCGCTTGCCAGCAGGTTTACCAAAGGCTGCAGCCAGCTGCATCCGACCAAAGTTGGGTCTGTTCCCGCTGCACAATCTAGACTACAGTAAGGTCTAGCATTTTCGCTGCGGAGTTCACATGGCGCAAAAAACCATTTCATTGAATTGGCAACAGTTATTAAAATCTGGCAGCCGTATTTTTATTGGCTCGCATGCTGCTGTCCCCACGTTATTAATTGATGACTTAATTGCTAATGCCAAAAGTCTGCACGATATTGAAATTGTGCAATTGGTGACCTTCTCTGACAACCGTTGGGCCTCTCCCGAATTTCAGCATCTGTTCAAAGTAAATACCCTATTTATCGGCGGTCATACTATTCGCCAAGCGGTCGCAGAAGGGCGTGCCGATTATACCCCCTGCTTTATGACAGACATCCCGGCGTTGTTCACGGACGGTATTTTACCTTTAGATGCGGCATTAATTATGGTCAGCCCTGCTGATGAGCACGGTTATCACTCGTTAGGGGTGGCAGTCGATGTCATTTCGGCGGCAGCGAAAGCCGCCAAAATAGTCATCGCGCAAGTTAACCCAGCGATGCCAACAACCTATGGCCAATCCTTTATTCATAAAGATGACATTGATGCGTTCTTCTATGCCGAACAAGCCTTACCGGAAATCGAACCACCCGAATTAGATGCGCGCACCGAGCGGATCGGCCAATATGTATCACTACTGGTCGAAGATGGCGCCACCATTCAAATTGGTGTCGGCAAAATTTGCGCGGCGGTCACACGTTATTTAAGCAATCACAAAGATTTAGGCTTACATACCGAGTTATTAACTGATGGCGCTTTAGATTTGATTAAAAAAGGCGTGATTAATAATCGGCGTAAAACCTTTCACCCGGGCAAAAGCGTCACCAGCTTTTGTATGGGCACAAAAAGGTTATACGACTTTGTCGATAAAAACCCTCATATCGGTTTTTATCCCAGCGAATATGTTAACTCACCGATTAATATTGCCCGCAACGATCGCATGGTATCGATTAACAGCGCGATTGAAGTGGATCTGACCGGTCAGATTGTTTCTGATTCGATTGGCCATATGTTTTACAGTGGCGTCGGTGGGCAGGTCGATTTTAGCCGCGGTGCTTCCATGAGCCAAGGCGGTAAACCAATTATTGCCCTGCCCTCTACCGCGAAAAACGGCACCATTTCGCGCATAGTGCCACATATCAAAGAAGGCGCCGGCGTAGTTACCACCCGTGCGCATGTGCATTATGTGGTCACCGAGTTTGGCGTTGCTTCACTGCGCGGTAAAAGTATTCGTGAGCGCGCGCTTGAGTTAATTCGAGTGGCACACCCAAAGTTTCGGAATCAGTTATTAGCCGAAGTTCGCAAAAATTATTGGGTCCCGCATTATCAATTACAAACACCGGTTGATGTGCCTGAGCTTGGCCCAGTCGGCTTTAAAGAGTTAACCTTTAATGGCGAAAAATTTGATATTCGGCCGCTAAACCCGTCTGATGAACGGCGTTTGCAAGAGTTCTTTTATTCACACACCAAAGAAACGCTGCAAATGCGCTACAACTCTGTGCCAACACAAATGAGCAGAGAAAAATCCTGTACCTTAGTGAGCGTTGATCAATCAAAAGACTTGGCTCTGTGTATTGTGAAACAAAAAGGCTCGGTGGTGGAGATCCAAGCGGTGGGACGTTATTACTTGATCCCAAATGAAAATAGCTGCGAAGTGGCCTTCGTGACTCGCGAAGTATTACAAGGCCGCGGTATGGCTAAACGCTTATTGGCCGAGATGATCAATATTGCAACCAGCCGAGGCCTTAACTCCATGCAGGCTTTTGTTCGTTCTGAAAATAAACCCATGCTAAAAGTGTTTGAAAATGCCGGTTTTGTGCGTTTAAAAAGTGACGACCCCACAGAAGTCTATTTAAAATTAACCATCCTAGGTAAAGGAGAAAACTGATGGCTATTACCATTTTTAGTCATCCAAGTTGCTATTACCATGACAACGGCGTCGAACACCCCGAGTGTGGTGAACGGCTGTCGGCCATTAATGATCAAATCATCCGCTCGGGAATGGAATATGTGGTTATGCAGTTTGATGCCACCCCAGCCAGTCGTGAAAGTTTGTATTTAGCCCATGGTAAACATTATGTGGATGAACTCTTTGCCAAAGCGCCGACCGAGGGGCATATTTGGTTAGATCCTGACACCGTGATGAGCCCGAAAAGCCTTGAAGCCGCCATGCATGCCGCAGGAAGTGGTATCAATGCGGTCGACCGTGTTATGGCGGGCAATAATGAACAAGCATTTTGTGCCGTACGTCCACCCGGCCATCATGCCACCCGTGAGCAAGCCATGGGCTTTTGTTTAATTAACAATATTGCGGTTGCCGCTGAACATGCACTCAATCACTATGGTTTATCCCGCATAGCCATTGTCGATTTTGATGTCCACCACGGTAATGGCACCGAAGATATTTTCCAGCACGAACCACGGGTACTGTTTTGCTCCTCTTTTGAACATCCGCTTTATCCATATACCGGGGCGGATACCGAGAATGAGCACATCATCAATTTACCTTTTGCCGGTGGCTGTCGTAGCCAGCAATGGCGCGATCAAGTCTCTGAGCATTGGATACCGGCTATTGATGCGTTCGCGCCACAGCTCATTTTAGTGTCTGCGGGTTTCGATGGTCATGCCGAAGATGAAATGGCGCACTTTATGTTGCGCGAAGACGATTACCAGTGGATCGGCACCGAGTTAAAACAACTGGCGGATAAGCATTGCGAAGGCCGCATTGTCGCCATGCTAGAGGGCGGCTATGCACTTAGCGCCCTCGGCCGCAGTGTGGTGGCTTTTTTAAAAGGGATGATGTAACTAGCAAAACAGCAGCGACACCTAACATTTAGGCCAGTACTGAGCACACTTTGGCTGGAGGCGTCTTTTGCCGGGAAGCTAAAGATAAAGCTACATTGGGTGGGTCTAAGGCTTATAACGTCGCACGGAGTTAGCAACGCCGGGTGCACATATCGTAAAATGTCATCACTTGAAACAAAAACGCCAGCACGTTTTGCTGGCGTTTTTTCCATTTAGCGAAAGGTTAACCTAACCACACTCGCGCATTACGGAACATACGCATCCATGGGCTATCTTCTTGCCAGTCATCAGGATGCCACGAGTTCGCCACGGTACGGAATACTCGCTCAGGGTGCGGCATCATAATACTCACGCGACCATCGGTGGTGGTCAGGGCTGTAATACCGGCAGGCGAACCGTTCGGGTTTGCCGGATACTGCTCTGTTACCTGACCGTAGTTATCGACAAAACGCATCGCCACATTGCCACTTTGATTGGCCGCAGCAAAGGCCGCAGCGCTGGCAAATTCCGCATGGCCTTCACCGTGCGATACCGCAATTGGCATACGTGAACCGGCCATACCGCTAAAGAACAACGACGGGCTTTGCTGCACTTCCACTAAGCTAAAACGTGCTTCAAACCGCTCAGACTTATTACGGACAAAGTGCGGCCAGTGCTCAGCACCGGGGATCAAGCTCTTCAGATTCGACATCATCTGACAACCATTACAGACACCCAAAGCAAACGTTGATTGCCGTTCGAAGAAGGCTTGGAACTGTTCCCGTGCTTGCGCATTAAACAAAATCGACTTGGCCCAACCTTCACCGGCGCCTAATACGTCACCGTACGAGAAACCGCCACAGGCAGCTAAACCGTTAAAGTCAGCTAACTTCACGCGACCAGCTAAAATATCACTCATGTGCACGTCAACCGCATTAAAGCCGGCACGGTTAAACGCCGCGGCCATTTCTTGTTGCGAGTTCACGCCCTGCTCACGCAGAATAGCGATCTTCGGTGCAGCACCTTTTAAAATAAAAGGCGCGGCAACATCAACGTTAGCATCAAAGCTTAATTTTACATTTAAGCCCGGATCCTGTTGGTCGGCTTTCGCCGCCATTTCTTGCTCAGCACCAGCTGGGTTATCGCGCAGCGCTTGCATCTGATAGGTGGTTTCCGCCCAAATGCGGCGTAAGCGACTGCGGCTATCGCTAAAGACCGTTTTACCTTGCTGCGTGATCACAAACTCATCGCTGGCACTGACTGCACCTAATAAGTGGCTTAACGGCGCTAAGTTATGCTTTGCTAACACTTGCTGTACATAAGCTAAATCCGCGGTTTTTACCTGAATCACCGCACCGAGCTCTTCGCTGTATAGTGCAGCAAGCGCATCAGCGCCTAAGCCGCTAATATCTGCTTGCAGACCGGCTTTACCGGCAAAGGCCATTTCCGCCAGCGTAACCAATAAACCGCCGTCTGAACGGTCATGATAGGCCAGCAGTTTTTGCTCACGGGTTAATTGCTGCATCGCCTGGAAGAAATTCAGCAATAACTCTGGGCTATCTAAATCCGCCGCGGTATCGCCTAATTGCTTATACACTTGCGCTAAACAAGAACCACCTAAACGGTTGGCCCCTTGGCCCAAATCGACTAACAACAAGCTGCTGTCACCCAAATCAGTGCGAAGCTGTGGCGTAACGGTTTTACGAATATCTTCAACGCGAGCAAAAGCGGTAATGACCAACGACAATGGCGCAGTGACGGCTTTTTCTTCACCGTCTTGCTGCCAGCGCGTTTTCATCGACATCGAGTCTTTACCGACTGGGATGGTCACGTTTAATGCTGGGCATAACTCTTCGCCTACCGCCTTAACTGCGGCGTATAAACCGGCATCTTCACCTGGGTGACCGGCCGCGGCCATCCAGTTTGCTGATAATTTAATCCGGTTTAAATCGCCAATATCAGTGGCTGCGATATTGGTAATGGCTTCCGCTACCGCTAAACGGGCAGAGGCGGCAAAATCAAGCAGTGCCACTGGCGTACGCTCACCCATCGCCATCGCTTCACCGTGATAAGTATCATAGCTTGCTGCGGTAACTGCGCAGTTAGCCACCGGCACTTGCCATGGGCCAACCATCTGATCACGCGCTACCAAGCCGGTTACCGTGCGATCGCCAATGGTCACTAAAAAGGTTTTCTCGGCAATGGTAGGTAAACGCAGTAAACGCTCGGCTGCATCGGCAATGGTAATGGCACTGCGATCGAGCGGTTTGCCAACGGCTTGTAAGCTTTGCACGTCACGGTGCATTTTCGGTGCTTTACCCAGTAACACATTTAACGGCAAGTCGATTGGCGTATTACCAAAATACTTATCGCTTAAGGTTAAGTGTTTATCTGCAGTGGCTTCACCGACGACTGCATAAGGTGCGCGCTCGCGCTTACAAATCTCTTCAAACACCGCGAGTTTGTCAGCCGGAATGGCCATCACATAGCGCTCTTGCGACTCATTACACCAAATTTGTAATGGCGACATGCTCAGCTCGTCGTTCGGTACGTTACGTAGCTCAAACTTACCGCCCACACCACCATCGCTCACTAATTCAGGGAAAGCATTGGATAAACCACCGGCACCCACATCGTGGATAAAGCAAATAGGGTTATCGGCGCCTAACTGCCAGCAGCGGTCGATCACCTCTTGGCAACGACGTTCAATTTCTGGGTTTTCGCGCTGTACGGAAGCAAAATCTAAATCTTCGTTCGATTGTCCTGAGGTCATTGATGAAGCCGCACTGCCGCCTAAACCAATGTTCATGGCCGGGCCACCTAGCACCACCAGTTTAGAACCAGGTGCTAAATCGCCTTTTTGTACATGATCTTCACGGATATTACCTAAACCACCGGCAATCATTATCGGCTTGTGATAACCACGTACTTCTAAACCGTTATGGCTGTGTACTTGCTCTTCATAAGTACGGAAATAACCGTTGATCGCTGGGCGACCAAATTCGTTATTAAAGGCTGCGCCACCCAGTGGCCCTTCCAGCATAATATCGAGTGCACTAACAATACGGTCTGGCTTACCAAAATCGGTTTCCCAAGGCTGTTCAAAGCCAGGGATACGCAAGTTAGATACCGAGAAACCCACTAAGCCCGCTTTGGGTTTTGAGCCGACACCGGTAGCACCTTCATCACGAATTTCGCCACCCGAGCCGGTTGCCGCGCCGGGGTAAGGAGAGATTGCCGTTGGGTGGTTATGCGTTTCAACTTTCATCAAAATATGGATCGGTTCATGGTGATACTGGTATTCATTACTACCCGCTTGCGGGAAGAAGCGCCCCGCTTCTGAACCGACCATCACTGCCGCGTTATCTTTGTATGCCGATAACACGAAATCTGGCGAATGCTCGAAAGTGTTCTTAATCATTTTAAACAGCGATTTAGGCTGTGCTACGCCGTCGATAGTCCAATCAGCGTTAAAAATTTTGTGCCGGCAATGCTCTGAGTTAGCCTGAGCAAACATATACAGCTCAATGTCGTTCGGATTGCGGCCTAATTGCTGAAAGTTAGTGACCAGATAGTCAATTTCATCTTCCGCCAGCGCTAAACCCATTTGCTGATTGGCTAGCACTAACGCTTCGCGACCACCGGCTAAAATATCAACTGAGCTCATCTCCGCTGGCGCAGCTTTAGCAAACAATGCCTCTGCGTGCTGAAGCTCAGTAAACACGGTTTCCATCATCCGATCATGCAATAAGGCTTGGACCTGCGTTAACTGCGTTGCAGTTAAGGCCTCAGCTAGGAGATAATACGCCACACCGCGCTCCAGGCGTTTAACCTGCGGTAAGTTACAGTTATGGGCAATATCGGTCGCTTTTGATGACCATGGCGAAATGGTACCCGGCCGCGGCGTCACGAGTAACAACTGACCGGTCGGTTGATGACTGGTGACCGTGGGGCCGTAACTCAATAATTTATCTAATGTGTCCTGTTGCTCTGCACTTAACGGTGCAGCAAGATCAGCAAAATGCATATATTCAGCATAAATTCCGCTTACCGGTAAATTTTGCTGGGCACAAAGATCGAGTAACTTTTGAATTCTGAATTCGGACAGTGCAGGCGCACCACGCAGGATCAACATAGGCTTATTTCCGTTGGTTGAACGACAGTGGAACCTAGGGCGTTTACACCCTAAAAGGCGGCATATTATAAAGAAAATTCGCGTCGAGGGATATGCGAAAAACCTGACTGACGGCAAGAAGTTTGCTATAACAGCCATTCATCAAAGAGGTTGGACCGCCATTATGCACAAAACGCTGTTATTACTCTGCTGTTGCTTACTGTTTGCTTGCACGCCACCGGCGGTCGAGACAACCGGGCAATTGGCCGACATTTATCAGCGCAACAGCTTGAGAGTGGGTATTTTACATGGCCCGACAAGTTATTATATTGGGGTAGATGGCCCTACTGGGTTTGAATACGAACTGGCCAAAGCACTGGCCGACCGCCTCGGTGTCGAGCTGAGTTTAGCCCCCAGTTTTCACCTGGATGAGTTACTCGATAAACTGGAAACCGGCCAAGTTGACTTTATCGCCGGAGGTCTAACCTTAACGCCCTCACGTACTGAACGCTTTCGTGCCGCACCGCCTTATCGCTGGATCAATGAAGTAGTGGTGTACCGACAAGGAGCAACTTGGCCGCGTGAATTTGCCGATCTAGCCGGGCCGGTTGTGGTGATGAAAGCCAGTAGCCATGCCGAAAGCCTGGCCATTTTACAACAAGAAAACGCTGACTTTCAGTATGTAGAAGATCCCGAATTAGATGCCGATGAATTACTGCAAAAAGTCATCGACGGCAGTATCAACTATACCCTGACCGATTCAAACCAACTGGCGGTAAACCGCCGTTTGTTTCCGCAACTCAGTATTGCCTTTACTCTCAATGAAAATTTGCCGGTGGGTTGGCTACTTCAAAAAGGCCAAGATGACAGCCTATACAGTGTCTTGATCGAATATTTTGGTCACGTTTATCAAAATGGCGACTTAGTGACATTAGAGGATCGTTATTTTGGCCATGTTGAGCTGTTTGATTACGTTGATACCATTAAATTTATTCAGGCTATTGACCACACCTTACCGAAGTTCAAACCACTGTTTCTTCAACATGCCGGTGAATTGGATTGGCGTTTATTGGCAGCGTTAAGCTATCAAGAATCGCACTGGAACCCGAAAGCCCGCAGCCCCACGGGTGTGCGCGGCTTAATGATGCTAACCATGCCCACGGCTCGGCAAATGGGCGTAGACAGTCGGCTAGACCCACAAGATAGCATTGATGGGGGCAGTCGTTATCTGCAACTGTTATTAACGCGTATCCCAGAGCGGATCCCGATGCCAGACCGTTTATGGTTTGCCTTAGCCTCATATAACATTGGCTGGGGTCATGTTGAAGATGCGCGACGTTTAACCCAGAGAGATGGCGCCGATCCGGATAAATGGCTTGAAGTGAAACAGCGCTTACCTTTATTACGCAAAAAATCGGTGTATCAACATACGCGTTTTGGCTTTGCCCGCGGTGATGAAGCGGTAATGTATGTCGAAAATATTCGTCGCTATTACGACACCCTTGTGGGCGTGGACGAACGGCAGCAACTGGAAGATAGAATGGAACAACAACGTCAAAAACTGGTCGAAGAAACGAATGGATCTGAAGAGTCGTCTGCCTTAGCACCACCCTCTTCATAATAAATTCATACCGGCTGCTTGTAACTGAGCTTACGCAGTCATACTATTAACAAAATCGTAAACACTTTAGGTAACCCTATGCTAAATAAAAAAAGACCGTCGCTAAAACGGCGGCGGCGTTTACTGACCGTCTCGTCAAGTCGGCGACGCCTAAAACGCAGTGTGAAGACCGTTAAGTTAAATCGACGTCGCCGTCATTACCAAACGTCTTTTCAACAATTCCCAACGGCCCCTTCTGCTGTTTAAGCCTCTTTTGCTCAGCGCGACGCCGCTGGAAAAACGTCGATAACATCATCGAACACTCTTCAGCCAACACCCCAGCGGTCACCTCTAATTGATGGTTTAACTTGGGATGACACACCAAATCCATGATCGAGCCGGCCGCTCCCGTCTTATAATCGCTGGCACCAAACACCAGCCGTTTAATACGACTATGCACCAACATACCGGCGCACATGCTGCACGGCTCTAGCGTGACATACAAGGTACACGCTGGTAGCCGATAGTTTTGCAGTAATTGGCCCGCTTGGCGCACGGCTAACATTTCAGCATGTGCCGACGGATCGTGTGAACTGATCATCTGATTCCAGCCTTCAGCAACCACTTGCTGATCTTTAACCAGCACGGCCCCCACCGGTACTTCGCCTGCGGCTTCTGCTCGAGCGGCTAACATTAAGGCGTGGCGCATCCAATCTTCATCAGTCATAAAGTTTTACAAAGTTTTGCTATCGTTGGCGAATTTTACCACTAGACTGAAGTCAGGCTGACCATTATTTTGGGGAATACACTACCCTTGCAAAATAACAAAACATAACACATTGATATTAAACAATTTAAACTTTGGCATTTTGTTTGCAATGTTTTTAGTTTTTTACACAGCCAATGAATCAGTCAACAGATTAGCCTCGTTAACATAAAGCTTAGGCAAACGCATAGGAGAACAAAAAAGTGGATATCGGAGTGGTGGTTATTGTCGTCGTCGCGATTGTCGGTGGCTGCTTTTATGATGCAATGAAAATGCGTTACAAGTATCAACATTTAGCATCAGGCAAAGGTGATAAAGAAATACGTGAAGAGCTACAACATGTTAAAGCTAGGCTTGCCGCGTTAGAAAGTATCGTCACTGATAAGAAATATCAGTTAAGTGAAGAAATTAATCGTTTAAATCGTTAAAGGAGTGACTAATGGGACCTTTTGAAATTGCCGCCATCGCTATCGTTTGTGGCTGTGCCGTTTCCGGCTATAAAACCTATATGGAAGGCAAAGCAAAACATAACAACGAAGATGTTAGCGCGTTACAAAATGAGATTGCTAAACTAAAAAATCGCGTGGCCACCCTCGAAAGTATTGTCACCGAGCCTAGCTATCAGTTAAAAGAAAAAATCAATAAACTCTAGCACCCGCCCCCAAAGGTAAAGGTGCATGTTGCCAGCACTAGTTCACTCGCCGATATGATTATCGGCGTTTTTGTTTGAGCTAATATTTTAGCGTTTAAATTTTTGACCAACTCTTAGTCAAAATCACTACATCTGTATGATTAACCTGTCACAACCTCCAACCTTAAATTATAAGTCATTGAAATAAATTAATTTATTTTCTGGCATAACTTTTGATTGTTATACAAGGAACATGCTGAACCCAGCGGTAAACCACTTAATCAAAAGGAATGACTCATGAACAGAACACTCGCGACCATACTAATTATTGCTATCGGTATTTACTGCTTACCTACATTGCTCGCTATCTTAGCCACGGTATTTACTGTTGTCGTGGGTGTTATCGCTGCCATTATCGGTATTGGTATTAGCTTAGCCGTCACCGTATTACCCCTGCTGATTTTAGGCTATTTGGTATGGTGGTTAGTGCGTGATAAGCGCCAGCCACAATCGTTCTAAGTAATCCGTTAATTACGATGCCTCTTCAAGGGATAGTCTTCATTGTTAGGCACGCGATAAAAATGCTTTGAGCAGCCAAAGCAAGACCTACTCCCTTGATCTCTCCCTCTACAACGCTCCCGTCTCCGGTACGCTTGCCGTACCTGAGACGCCATCTAGCGATCGCATCGCTACATCAGGTCTAAAATGCAGAGCTTATTTTTTACTACTAACAGTTGCCCCTGCAATGCCCGAATGAGGCTAAATTAAAGATCTGAGCGCATGATACACGCTGGCGCTTCACATCACGACTTTACATTCACGCTATGGACAGGTTAAACCTGCCTGAGTCGCTTTGATTACCGTATGCACTCTATTCGCCAACGGTTGCTGAGCACGGGTGGCTAAATACAAGGTTTCACTGACTGGCTGCGGCAGGGAGTGAACTTGAATGAGGCTTTGCTGCGCAAACATTTCTACTGCATAAGCCGGTAATACTGTAAAGCCTAACCCCCGACTGACAGGCTCTAAAATCAGAGCAATTTGATTGGAAAAGCCGTGTTTTGCAATAAATGATACGCCTTGAAACTCTGGGTAATTAGCCGAAAGTAACAGCGCCGCATGGTGAGCGCCATCGGGATGATCAATAAAACCAAGTTGTTGCAAATGGGACCAGCTAAGATCAGTACAACCTGCCGGAGTGACCAACAATAATGGCTCCGTGGTTAAGGTTTCATAACTAACGTTGCTGAGTGTGGCGGCACAACTCATAATGCCGATATCGGTTTCGCCATTGGCGACTGCCTGTTCAATACTGCGATTAGGCGCAAAACGGTAATCAATTATCAGTTGTCGATGCTGCTGTTGTAAGCTCAGTAAATGCGGATACAGCTTTAAGCCCACGCTGCCCGGCGACATCAGTCTCACTTCCCCCTGAAAAGCGGGATCATGCCCCAAGCGCTGCGGCAAACTCGACAAAGCCGCGACCAACTCACGCGCCTCAACATACAGCCGTTCCCCCGCATCCGTTAAGGTAAATTGTTTACCATGGCGATCTAACAGCGTCACGCCAAGCTGTTGTTCTAATTTATGCATATGCTGGCTCACACCCGATTGCGTCATATGCAAGCGTTGTGCGGTTTGGGTAAAGTGCCCTACTTCAACTAGGGTACAAAAACTGCGTAACCATTGCGGATTAATCATTACGTTTTATACTTATTTTAATTAAAAATGATAATTTCAAATAATTATAGCGCCTTTATATACTGTGATCACTGTTAAAAAGGAGCTAAATGATGAGCAATACTTATCCAAGAAATTTTTCACATATCGGTATTTCAGTGCCTGATCTGGAAGCGGCAGTAAAGTTTTACACTGAGGTACTCGGCTGGTATCTGATTATGACGCCCACTGAGATCACAGAAGACACGAGTGCCATTGGTGAAATGTGTACTGACGTGTTTGGTGCCGGCTGGGGCAGTTTTCGCATCGCCCATTTAGCCACCGGCGATCGCATTGGCGTAGAGTTATTTCAATTCACCAATCAGCAAAACCCGGAAAACAACTTTGAATACTGGAAAACCGGTATTTTCCATTTTTGTGTGCAAGATCCAAACGTTGAAGAATTGGCAGAACGTATTGTTGCAGCTGGGGGTAAAAAGCGCATGCCGAAGCCACGTTATTACTATCCGGGCGAAAAGCCGTATCGCATGATCTATATGGAAGACCCGTTTGGGAATATTTTAGAAATTTATAGCCACAGCTATGAATTAATCTACAGTGCCGGCGCTTACTAAACTCACAGCGCTAACATAAAACAAGATAAAAACGCGATTAGCCAGGATGCCAATCGCGTTTTTTATTGCCAGTATTTTGACCGAACTAATCAGCTAAATAGCGGTTAAACCAGCCTAGGGTGCGCTGCCACGCTAAATTAGCAGCGGCTTCGTCATAACGTGGTGTTGAGTCGTTATGAAAACCATGGTTTGTGCCAGGGTAAAAATGCCCTTCATAGATTTTGCCCGCGGCTTTTAATGCGGCTTCATAGGCCGGCCAGGTTTCATTAATCCGTGGATCGGTTTCAGCAAAGTGTAGCTGCAACGGCGCTTGAATAGCAGGCACATCTTCTGGGCGTGCTTGCCGCCCATAAAATGGCACCGCCGCCGCTAATTCTGGGTAAGCCACTGCAGCAGCATTTGAGACACCTCCACCGTAACAAAAACCGGTGATGCCAATTTTTTTGGTGGTGAGTGCGCTGTCACGCAAAAACTCAATACCGGCAAAGAAGTCATTCATCAGCTTTTCTGGATCAACTTGGCGCTGTAACTCGCGTCCCACTTCATCGTTTCCCGGATAACCGCCCACCGAGCTTAAACCATCTGGCGCCAGCGCGACAAAACCCGCCTTGGCTAAGCGCCTTGCCACATCCTCAATGTAAGGGTTTAAACCGCGGTTTTCATGTACCACTAAAACGCCGCCTACTGGTTTACTATGATTTGCAGGCACCACCATATAACCGCGCACTGAGCCGTGGCCGTTAGGTGATGGGTAAGTAATGTTGCTGCCTTTAATTTCTGGATCGTTAAAGGAGATTTGCTCGGCCAGCGCATAATTAGGCGTGAGTGCCGATAAAATGCTTAAGGCTGTCATACCGCCAATAGCATATTTGGTGGCTTTTTCTAGAAAATCACGCCGGGTTAATTGGCCATGCACATAAAAATCATACAGTTCTAGCAATTCGGGGCTGAAATCGGCCGCGGTTAAACGAGGCATAAGGCTCTCCTGTAGATAAAGGTTATTCTTATTTGCAGTGTTACCTCAGGGCAACAGCTCGCGACAGGCTACTGCAATGTACCTTTGAGCACAGTGCGACATCAGCCGAAGCTTTCAATGATAAGTTACGCTTTAGCTTAGCAGTTAGTTTGCTTAGCTCAGGGGGGATTTAACGCAAGGAAGTCCTTGTTCAACGCATAAAAAAGCCAGGCTTAACCTGGCTTATCGTTATTGTGTATCTTGCGCTTACTTTTCGTGATGTAACCGCATATGCGGGAACAGGATCACATCACGGATAGACGCGGCATCGGCCAGTAACATCACCAAGCGGTCAATACCAATGCCTTGGCCTGCTGTAGGCGGTAAACCGTGCTCTAACGCAGTCACAAAGTCTTCGTCGTAGAACATCGCTTCATCATCACCGGCGTCTTTTTGTGCGACTTGCTCACGGAAACGTTCGGCTTGATCTTCAGCGTCATTTAACTCGCTAAAACCGTTACCTAATTCGCGACCACCAATAAAGAACTCAAAACGATCGGTAATTTCTGGATTGTCGTCGTTACGGCGCGCCAGTGGCGATATTTCTGCGGGGTATTCGGTGATAAAAGTAGGATGACGCAGTTTGGTTTCAACTAATTCGTCAAACACTTCCATCAAAATACGACCGTGACCGTAGTTAGGTTTAACGTCAATTTTCAGCGACTTCGCTAACTCAGCTACCGCTTCACGCGTGGTTAACTGCTCAAGCGTCAGCTCTGGATTGTAATGTAAAATAGACTCGGTAACCGACATACGCGCAAACGGCTTACCAAAATCGAATACTTCACCTTGATACGGCACTTCGGTGCTACCCAGTACATCCAATGCTAAACCACGGAATAGCTTCTCCGTTAAATCCATTAAATCGTTGTAATCAGCATAGGCCCAGTAAAATTCTAACATAGTGAATTCTGGGTTATGCCGCGTTGAAACGCCTTCGTTACGGAAGTTACGGTTTAACTCGAATACTTTTTCAAAACCACCGACCACTAAGCGCTTTAAATACAACTCTGGGGCGATACGCAAAAACATCTGCATATCTAAAGCATTGTGGTGTGTTTCGAATGGCCGTGCCGAGGCACCACCAGGGATGGCTTGTAGCATCGGTGTTTCAACTTCTAAGAAGCCTTCTTCATTAAAGAAACGGCGGATATAAGACACCGTTTTGCTACGCACTAAAAAGGTTTTACGAGATTGATCGTTCGAGATCAGATCTAAATAACGCTGGCGGTAACGCGCTTCGTTGTCGGTTAAACCGTGAAATTTATCTGGTAGCGGACGTAACGCTTTCGTCAGCAAGCGAATTTCGCTTAACCACACGGTTAACTCGCCCGTTTGCGTTTTAAATAAATGGCCTTTTACGCCAACGATATCGCCCAAATCCCACTTTTTAAATTGCTCGTTGTACAGCCCCTCTGGCAGGCTATCACGCGCCACATACACCTGAAACTTGCCGCCCATATCTTGCAGCGTACAAAAACTGGCTTTACCCATAATACGGCGCGTCATAATACGACCGGCAAGGCTCACTTCAACCTTGGCCGCTTCTAACTCTTCTTTGCTTAACGCATCATATTTAGCATGAATTTCATCAGAAATATGGGCGCGACGAAAATCGTTAGGAAAGGGATTACCTTGCTCGCGGATCGCAGCCAACTTCTGTTTTCGCTCAGCAATCAGTTTGTTAACATCCTGAATTTCTTCATGTTGAGTATGCTGTTCAGACATTTTTTGATTCCTGAGTGAGTTTATAAATAAGTCAGTTATAGTTTATAAACCAGCTTTTAGGCTGGCTTCGATAAATTTATCCAGATCGCCGTCTAGCACGGCTTGCGTATTACGCGTTTCAATGCCGGTGCGTAAATCTTTAATGCGCGAGTCATCTAACACATAAGAGCGGATCTGGCTGCCCCAGCCGATATCCGACTTAGTGTCTTCGAGTGCTTGTTTCTCGGCATTTTGTTTTTGTAGTTCAAACTCGTACAACTTAGCGCGTAATTGCTTATAGGCGTTGTCACGGTTTTTATGTTGCGAGCGATCGTTTTGACACTGCACCACAATATTGGTCGGTAAGTGCGTGATCCGTACGGCAGAATCGGTACGGTTAACGTGCTGACCACCCGCACCCGAGGCGCGATAGGTATCAATGCGTAAATCGGCTGGGTTGATATCGATTTCAATATCATCATCAATTTCCGGCGACACAAACACCGAAGCGAACGACGTATGGCGGCGATTACCCGAGTCGAATGGGCTTTTACGCACTAAACGGTGTACACCCGTTTCGGTACGTAACCATCCATAAGCATAATCACCGGTAAATTTAATGGTACACCCTTTGATACCGGCCACATCGCCATCGGTCACTTCATAAAGTTCAGGTTTAAAGCCTTTATCTTCACCCCAACGTAAATACATACGCATGAGAATGCTGGCCCAATCTTGCGCTTCCGTACCACCAGAACCTGATTGAATGTCGAGGTAACAATGGTTCTCATCGTTTTTACCTGAAAACATCCGGCGAAATTCTAGTAAGGCCAATTGTTTTTCTAAGTCGGCTAATTCGCCTATCGCTTCATCAAAGGTCGCTTGATCTTCAGCTTCTACCGCTAATTCCACTAAACCCGCGACATCTTCTAAGCCTTGATCTAGCCTGTCGATAGTGCCCACCACCTGCTCCAGTGCCGAGCGTTCTTTACCTAATGCTTGAGCTTTATCCGGTGTGTTCCAAATGGCAGAGTCTTCCAGTTCGCGCGAGACTTCCTCTAAGCGTTCTTTTTTGCCATCGTAGTCAAAGATACCCCCGAAGCACATTAGTGCGTTCAGTCAGATCTTTAATACTGTTATAAACCGGATTTACTTCAAACATGCTGTGGTTAAACCTGTAATTCGACCAAAAAATTGGCGCGGATTATAACAAAAAAACTGCCACTTAGGGCAGTTATTATCTGGAAAATTAGCGTAAGCGCTTAACAAGCTGCAACTTAGCTTACGGCATCCATATGCCGCACAATTAATTGCAAGTTTTGTTGCTCGCGATATTCGTTAATATCTAACTGATAAGCCAAGCGTACCTGCTGAATATTCACATTGGGCCACGCCTTGTTATCGGCATTAAACCAAATGGCATCCACTAACTTGCCGCCGGGGCCTTGCAGCAGCATTTTTAAATGGCGGTCGGCTAACATCTTTTGACTGAGCAGTTTAAATTCACCATCAAAGACCGGCTCAGGAAAGGCCTGGCCCCAAGGCCCGGCATTTTGCAGTAACTGCGCAAAATCGAGCTCAAAGCAATCACGTTCTAATTCGCCATCACTCATGATCACGGCGGTTAACTGCTCGGGTGTTAAATATTTTTTCGCGGTAAAACTCAGCGCCACCTTAAAGGTGTCTAAACGCTCTTCAGCAATAGTTAAACCGGCGGCCATGGCATGGCCACCAAATTTTTTAATTAACCCAGGGTACTGGCTGGCAATTTCTTCTAATAAATCGCGCATATGTAAGCCGGGTATCGAACGCGCCGAGCCTTTTAATTCACCGTTATCACCTTGAGCAAAAGCGATGGTTGGCCGGTTAAATTGCTCTTTAATGCGGCCGGCTAAAATACCGATCACGCCCTGATGCCAATCGGCGCGGTATAAACATAAACACTCTGGTAACTCGCTACCATCAAAAGACAGCTGGCTTAAAAACGCCTGCGCTTCTTGCTGCATGCTTTGTTCAATGTTGCGTCGCTCAGCATTTAACGCGTCTAGCTCTGCCGCATATTGCCGGGCTAAACCAATCGACGGCGCCAGTAAACAGCTGATACCCAACGCCATATCATCTAAACGCCCGGCGGCATTTAAGCGCGGCCCTAGCGCAAAACCAAAATCTGCTGCTGTAAGTTTTAAGGCCGTGCGATTGGCCACATCAATTAACGCTTGGATACCCGGCCGACATTTACCGGCACGGATGCGCATTAAGCCTTGATGCACCAAAATACGATTATTGGTATCTAGTGGCACCACATCGGCCACCGTACCTAAGGCAACTAAATCCAGCAGTTCCGCCACATTCGGTTCCGTTAAGCCCTGTTGTTGAAAATAACCTTGTTGCCGTAAGGTCGCGCGCAGGGCCAACAATAAGTAAAAGGCCACGCCGACACCGGCCAACGCTTTACTGGGGAAAGTACAGCCAGGTTGATTCGGATTAACAATCGCATCCGCTTGGGGCAATTCGGCACCGGGTAAATGGTGATCGGTGACGAGCACTTTCACACCGGCTTTTTTAGCTAAGGCAACGCCCTCTATTGCCGAAATACCGTTGTCGACGGTAATGATCAGCTCTGCGCCCTGCGCCACCACGATCTCAGCCAGCTCTGGCGTTAAACCATAGCCGTATTCAAAGCGATTCGGCACCATATACTCGAGGTATTTAAAGCCAAACGCTTTTAAACCGCTCATCAGCACTGCCGTACTGGTAGCACCATCGGCATCAAAGTCACCGACAATAACAATACGTTGTTGCTGGACAAGTGCTTCAATTAACAGTGCAGCAGCAGTATCGATACCCTTTAATAAATTAAACGGCAACAGGGCAGCGGCATGCCGTTGCAATTCATCGGCATGCTGTACCCCTCGGCCTAAATACAACCGACGTAACACCGGATGCAAACTGCTATCTAATTCGGCTGCTACCGTGGGTAAGGCGCGGCGCAGGATCTGTTTTTGCTGCAAGCGTAACTCCTAGAGCGTGTTGACCTTTGCTAGGGGGGTTGCCGTGTTGGGCAACCCATAGCGCACAATATCTGCTAAGTAATGGCTAATTTTGCTCTAACCTGCGCTAAGTTCTTTAATCATGGCTTCTGCGGGCATATAACCTGGGATCAACTGACCATCAGGCAGGATCACCGCAGGAGTGCCGGTAACACCGATAAACTGTCCCAGCTCGTAATGCGTGGCTACAGGGTTTTGACACATGGCTTTAGCCACCGATTTATCCACCTTGGCATTGTCCATGGCACCGCGTTGATCTTTGGCACACCAGATGTGCTGCATTTGTAAACCCACTTCTGAAGCAACACCAGCACGGGGATAGGCCAAGTAACGCACCGTAATACCGGCTTTTAAATACTCTTTCATTTCTGAGTGTAATTTGCGGCAATAACCACAACTGGGATCGGTGAACACATGCACCACATATTTTTCTTTCGGGGCTTTATATTCAATAACGTTGTCTTTTTGCTCGGCCAGCTTTTTAACAATTATCGGAGCCATTAACTGTTCTTTTAAGTTAGTCGGTACTTGTTGACCACGAACTTGCTGCCAATTTTGCATATCCAGCACATTACCGGCAACCAAAAACCGGCCATCGTCTGACATAAAGAACAAACCACGATCGGTCAGTACTTGCGATACGCCAGTCATTGGCGAAGGGCTGACTTGTTGCACCGTTAGCCCAACTTGGGCCAACGATTCAGTAATTTTAGCCTCATTTGCTAAAGCGGTCAGCGGTAGGCTACTGGCGATAAATAATGCCGCTAAAGTTTTTAAACCGAATGTCATAGTGTTCCTTGTTCCGCACTAACCCCGCGGATGATGTTGTTGATGCAGTTGCTGCAAGCGTACTTGCGCAACATGCGTGTAAATTTGTGTTGTCGACAGATCACTGTGGCCCAATAACATCTGTACGACCCTTAAGTCGGCCCCATGGTTCAGTAAATGCGTGGCAAACGCATGTCGTAAAGTATGAGGTGACAAGGTTACCTTAATGCCCGCCACTGTTGCATAAAATTTGATACGGTGCCAGAAGGTCTGTCGGGTCATCATTTGTTGTCGATTACTCGGAAACAGCACATCTTGCGCACTCCCTAACAGCTGTGGCCGTGCTTCGCGTAAATAACGACTTAGCCAATGCTGTGCTTCTTCCCCCATAGGCACTAAGCGTTCCTTACGACCTTTACCCAGCACCCGCACCACACCTTGTTGCACAGACAGTTGCTGCATGGTTAAGCTAACCAACTCGGTCACGCGTAAGCCGGTGGCATATAATAACTCTAACATGGCTTTATCACGAAATTGGATCAGCTCGCTTAAATCGGGTGCACCTAGCAAAGCATCAACATCGGCTTCTGATAGGGTTTTCGGTAAGCTACTGCCAATTTTTGGATTTAATAAATGCTCCAGCGGATTCGTACTTATCAACGCCAACTGCTGCCAGTAACGATAAAAACGCCGTAAACTACTTAACACCCGAGAGGCAGAACGCGGGCTGATCCCGTGATCGTAGCGTGTGGCTAAATACGCATTCACATCATCACCGCTAACACTGAGCAGTTCGATATTTTGCTGCTGACAAAACAGCGCAAAATGCCGCAGATCCGAGCCGTAAGCACTTAACGTGTGCGGGCTGGCATCTTGCTCTAAATAAAGCTGATCCAAAAATTGTTGAATACGCTGCTGCGTATCGGCTGTCAAGGCAGCATGTATTGTTTGGCTCATAGCAAGCTTAACGATCTCAGGTGTGCCAATAGTAGCGGATTTAGCCATCAAGGCATAGTGTATGGGCGAGCGCAGGCAAGTCTGATAATATACCGCCATGTTTCACTACACGTGCTATCAGATGAACATTGGTCTTTTTTATGGTTCTACCACCTGCTACACCGAAATGGTGGCAGAGAAAATTCAAGCCCTACTCGGCCCCGAGTTGGTGACGTTACACAACTTAAAAGATACCGGTTTGGCCGCCATGCAAGATTACGACATCTTGATATTAGGCCTATCGACTTGGGACTTCGGCGAAATTCAAGAAGACTGGGAAGCACGCTGGCCTGAGATCAGCCAAGTTGATTTAAGCGGAAAAATAATCGCCCTTTACGGTATGGGCGACCAAATTGGTTATGCCGAATGGTTTCAAGATGCGCTGGGCATGTTACATGAGGCACTGGCACCACAAGCCATCACCCGAGTAGGTTTCTGGCCAAACAGTGGTTATGAATTTATCGCCTCAAAAGCGCTTACGCCAGATGGCGAATGGTTTTATGGCTTAGCACTGGATGATGAAAATCAGTATGAGTTAACAGATACCCGGCTGCAAAGCTGGGTCGAACAGGTGTTAACCGAAATCGCCACCATTGGCTAAGCATCGGGTTAAAACTTCAAATAAAAATCCCGCAACAAAGCGCGATATTCAGCTGAATAAGCGCCGTTTTCAGCGTGGATCAGTAAGCTGCTTAGCTCAACCGCTTGCCTCTCACCAGCAAAGCGCCAGCTTTGTAAGTAACGACTGACCGGCTTGTTCGCTTTACTTTGCACGGCACAGCGGCGCAAGCAATGCCAGCCTCCCGCTGTTGCTGCCGCATCAAAAGCCGGCTGACTTACCGCAGGTAACACTAAACAAAATTCCCCCTCGGGGATTAATAACGTTGCCGCTTGTTGTAACAAGGCACTAAAGGGCAAGCTATCGGTATGTCGGGCTTGTTGTCGTAATGGATCTATACTGGGCAAAGCCGCTTGAAAAAAAGGTGGGTTAGACACGATTAAAGCGTAACGTTGCGCGCGTTGATAGGTTAGAATATCGCCCTTTATCACCGTGATGGCCGATGGCCACGGACTGTGTTGCACATTATCTGCAGCCTGTGCCGCCGCGGCAGCATCCAGCTCGATGGCAGTAATTGCCTGTTTACCCTGGCTGCGCTGCGCTAACATTAAACTAAGAATACCGCTGCCCGCGCCAATGTCTAACATAGCACCCTTGGCTGGCAGCCGGGCCCAGGCCCCTAATAGCAGCGCGTCAGTGCCGACTTTCATCGCACAATGCTGATGCGCAATAGTAAATTGTTTACATTGAAAACCTGCTGACATACGTCCTCCGCGCGCCAGTTTAGCCTGAGTGCCAGCCGATGTCATAAGGAAACAGCATAACTTTGAGGTACTACCCATGTCATTTGCCGAGTTTCAACTCGACGACGCCCTTAATCGCGCACTCGAAACGGCCGGTTTTAGCGAGCCCACTCAGATCCAACAACTGGCGCTGCCACTGGCGTTAGAAGGCCGCGATATTATGGCGTCTGCCCCTACCGGCACGGGTAAAACGTTGGCGTTTGTGTTACCCGCTATTCAATATTTATTAGATTTCTCGCGCCGCGATCCCGGTTTTGCAAGGGTATTAGTGATGACGCCTACCCGCGAACTCGCTTACCAAGTGTATGATGAATTCCGTCAGTTCAGCCAACATACTACTCTGAACATCGGTTTAATTACCGGCGGTGTGAACTATGGTAGCCATAAAGATACGCTTGAAAAAAACAATGACATCTTAGTCGCCACCCCTGGGCGACTGATTGAATATCTCGATGAAGAAAGCTTTCAAGCGGATGAAGTGGAAGTGCTGATCCTCGATGAAGCGGATCGGATGCTCGATATGGGCTTTGTTGGCGAGATGAACCGTATCGTGTTAGAAGCGCGCCGCCGCCGGCAAACGATGCTGTTTTCTGCTACTTTAGAAGGCGCCACGTTAGAGCGCTTCGCCAGTCATTCGTTAAAAGAGCCAGAGCGGATTGAAGCGCACCCATCGCGCAAAGAAAAAGCCAAAATACTGCAATGGTGTCATTTAGCCGATGACATTAACCACAAGCTCGCCATGTTAATTCATATTTTGCAGCAAGAAGACGTGACCAAGGCGATCGTTTTTGTGAAAACCCGTGAGCGTTTAGCCACGTTGTCGGGGCAATTAGAAACGGCCGGTTTACGCTGTTGCTGGTTACAAGGTGAAATGCCACAAGATAAACGGCTGCAAGCTTTAGCGCGTTTTACCAATAACCAAGTACGCATCTTAGTGGCGACTGACGTAGCGGCGCGCGGTTTGGATATTGACGACATCAGCCATGTGATTAACTTTGATATGCCACGTAGCGCCGATGTGTATGTGCACCGTATTGGCCGCACAGGTCGCGCCGGTAAAAAAGGGACGGCGATCTCGCTAGTCGAAGCACACGATATGAGTATTGTTGCCAAAGTAGAACGTTATACTGAGCAAAAACTTAAACGTCGAAACATTGAAGGGCTTCGCGCCAAAAATAAAGAAGCGAAAGTCGCAAGTAAAAAGAAAAAGCCAGGTAAATTAGCGGCCAAAAAACTGGCAAAAAAAGCGCCTAAAAAATAATAGCTACGTTGTTTCTGGCCAATAGGTAATCGCACTTATTGGCCTTCTTCCCCTCGCTCAATACTTTTTAACACCAGGTTCGTTGCCCCACTCTCTTTTATCTTTTTAGCCCAACGCATCAACGCAAATTTTAGTCAAATCCGCTGTAATTATTCCAAAAGCATGCTATCAATAGGAATAAATTATTATTAGCGGAGCGGTCGGTGGATAAACGTCAATTTCTAAAAAGCAGTGCAGCCGCACTTAGCGTATTGCCATTAGTCGGTTGTAGCCTCACGGCACAAGCGGCCAGCACAACCTTAGCCACTAATGGCCGTATCTTGCCGAAACGGTTACAAAAAGGCGATACCGTTGGCTTAATTGCCTCGTCCGCCGCCGTTGCCGACCAAGAAGATTTAGTTATCGCCACTGAAGTACTGCAGGCGCTGGGCTTTAACGTTAAAGCCGGCCGTTTTTATACAAAGCGTCATGGTCATTTAGCTGGCCGTGATGCGGATCGCGCCAGCGATCTGAACGCCATGTTTGCCGATCCCGAGGTAAAAGCCATTATCTGTGCCCGTGGTGGTTCAGGTGCCGCGCGTATTCTGCCGCTGCTTGATTATGAGATGATCCGGCGCAACCCTAAGCCGTTACTCGGTTATTCCGATATCACTGCGCTGCATAATGCCTTGCTGGCTAAAGCCGGTTTAGTGAGTTTTCATGGCCCCAATGGTATTGGTAGTTGGAATGCCTTTAATGTGGATCAATTCGAACGAGTGTTTTTCCAACAAGAATTGCTCACTTACCAAAACGAACAAGAAAGCAAAGGTGAACTGGTTAACCGCGAAAACCGTATCCGCGTGATTACCCCAGGTCAGGCGCAAGGCGAGCTGATGGGCGGTAACTTAACGGTTTTGACCTCCTTGGCTGGCACGCCTTACCTACCAGATTTTCAAGATAAAATTCTTTTTTTAGAAGACATTGAAGAGCAGCCCTACCGCATTGACCGCATGATGAGCACGCTAAAATTGATGGGTGCGCTGGATAAAATCAAAGGCTTTGTGTTTGGCGATTGTAACCGCTGCACCCCAGGCAATGGCTGGGGCAGCTTAACGCTGGATGAGATTTTTGCCGACTTTATTAAACCACTAGGTATTCCAGCTTATCGCGGCGCGATGATTGGCCATATTCCCAAGCAATTTATTCTGCCGGTAGGCGCAAAAGTAGAACTGGATGCCAATGCCGGCACCCTACGCTTACTCGAGCCGGTATTTCAAAGCTAACCGAACAAGCTGACTGCTAGGGTCATTCCTAGCAGTCTCACCGGCGAGTAAAGATCTGGCCTTGTAGTGAGATATTTTTTTATCGAAAAAAAGAAAGCCTCTCGACCGCGGCTAAAAGGTTAAACGCTCCGTAAAGCTTCGGCTGGAGCACGCTGTAAACACCTCCGTGTACGCTCCTCTTTTTCATCCCTGAAAAAGACGTCTTAAGCCAAAGTTTACTTCGCTGCCAACTCGTTCAACCTGATTTGCCACTACAGCAAAAATGATGCTGATAATCTCACTGTTGCAATTGATACAAACTGCTCAACTAAGCGAATACCGCTTAGAATATGAGCTCCCCTTAGAGCGAGCCGACTGATCATCGTTGACCAAGGTTTTAAGAAAATGGGTGTTTGAGTGCGGCGACGAAGCATAGCACGAGTTACGTTTTCGCCTTGGACAACGCATGAACAGCCGGGCTTTCGAGCGGAAGTGGGGTCGCATTTTCTTTGGATACTTTCTTTTGGCGACGCAAAAGAAAGTACCTCGCCAACGGCGAAAACGTTAAACGCTGCGTAAAGCTTAGGCTGGAGCACGCTGTAAATACATCCGTGTACGCTCCTCTTTTTCATCCCTGAAAAAGACGTCTCCAGCCAAAGTTTACTTCGCTATTAACTCGCTTTACTCCGAACCTAGATCTTCGCTTTGGATATTCATTCCCCCTTTGTAGCGAGCCGACTGATCATCGTTGACCAAGGTTTTAAGAAAACGGGTGTTTGAGTGCGGCGACGAAGCATAGCGCGAGTTACGTTTTCGCCTTGGACAACGCATGATCAGCCGGGCTTTCGAGCGGAAGTGGGGTCGCATTTTCTTTGGGTACTTTCTTTTGGCGAAACAAAAGAAAGTACCTCGCCAACGGCGAAAACGTTAAACGCTGCGTAAAGCTTAGGCTGGAGCACGCTGTAAATACATCCGTGTACGCTCCTCTTTTTCATCCCTGAAAAAGACGTCTCCAGCCAAAGTTTACTTCGCTATTAACTCGCTTTACTCCGAACCTAGATCTTCGCTTTGGATATTCATTCCCCCTTTGTAGCGAGCCGACTGATCATCGTTGACCAAGGTTTTAAGAAAACGGGTGTTTGAGTGCGGCGACGCTAGCGCCGCACGAGTTACGTTTTCGCCTTGGACAACGCATGATCAGCCGGGCTTTCGAGCGGAAGTGGGGTCGCATTTTCTTTGGGTACTTTCTTTTGGCGACGCAAAAGAAAGTACCTCGCCAACGGCGAAAACGTTAAGCACGTATTTAATCAGTTAAAAAACCGTCATTTTGATTCAAGCGCTTCAAACTCGCCGTGTTGCAAAAAATACAGCGTTTGCGCGATCACCGCATCGTTTTTCATCATAAACGGATGTGTAGTCGGTAAGGCAATAAAATCCGTCATGCCCTTAACTTTAGTTGACTCCAGTGACACTTTGCCATCATCTGGGTTGGGCAACAGGGTCGAGAGCAATAAATTGATACTTTGCGTGCCGGCAATCACGCCTAACTCAAAATCGACCGGACCTAAGCGCCTAGGCACACTCGCTTCATCCGTACCAAGCTGCTGACCCGCGGGGCCATTAAGTAATTCAAACCCGGGCACATCTTTTAAATTATCCACGACCTCACTGCCTTGATTAGGGGGACCAAGCATGACAACGCGGCCAAGATGAGCGATAGGTTGCTGCGTTAAATAGTATCTCACGAGGATGCCACCTAGCGAATGCGTAACAAAATGCACTGGCTGTGCGGATTGCTGCTGGCAATAACGCAGCCCCTGCTCAATGGCCAAAGCTGCTAATTGCTCAATAGGGTATTGTGTTGAGGGATAATCGACATTACTGACCACATAACCGGCCTGCTGTAAGCGTTTTTCTAACACCTGCATGGCATCAGCACTACGCGCTAAGCCATGTAATAAAATCACGCACTCTTTAGCCTGTAATAGCGCGCTAAAGCAAAGCAGAATTATGGCAAACAGGTAATTCATACTGTCTATTTTTTATGTGGTTCGACCTAGTAGCCGCGTAGTGTTATCAGCTTAACTCACCGTATCGGCTAACGCGAATGCTACAGCCGCTTTTGCATGCAGTACCGTGGTATCAAACAACGGCACAGCGGCATCGGCTTGGCTAACCAATAAACCTATTTCAGTGCAACCCAAGATAATTCCCTCAGCACCTTGCAAGGCTAAACCGGCCATCATCCGCCGCACTAACTGCTTTGATTCCGGTTTAAGTATTCCCTGACAGAGCTCTTGATAAATAATCTGATGCAAACTATCCCGCTCAGCTTCAGTGGGTAACAGCACAGTGACACCGTACTTTTCACTTAAGCGCTCTCGATAAAAAGGCTGCTCCATGGTGAATTTAGTTCCCAGCAAACCAACACGGCTACAATGAGCTTGCTTCAAGGCGGTTGCGGTGGCATCGGCAATATGTAACAGCGGGATAGCCACTGCAGCTTCAATTTGAGCAGCAACCTTATGCATGGTATTGGTACAAAGTACAATAACCTCTGCACCTGCTGCAGCCAAGGCAACAGCCGCTTCAGCTAATACCTCACCAGCGCCTTGCCAATCACCCGCATGTTGTAAACGTTCAATCTGCTGAAAATCGACACTGTATAAGATACATTTAGCCGAATGCAGCCCACCCAGCTGTTGCTTAACACCCTGATTAAGCAACCGATAATACGGTATGGTTGACTCCCAACTCATCCCGCCAATTAAACCTATCGTTTTCATGTTAAACCGCCAATGGTTATCAGAAGCAATACCATGACGCAAAAGGCCTTTCTCTGCAATACCATGAAAGCTTTGCACAGTAGCGATTTCCCTTTTTCCAATGACGTTGTAAGCTAGCTAAGGTTGAGCAGGGCTTTCACCTTAAAGTAGGCGTCGCATTTTCTTTGAGCACTTTATTTTGGCGAAACAAAAGAAAGCACCTCGCCCACGGCGAAAACGTTAAACGCTGCGTAAAGCTTCGGCTGGAGCACGCGGTAAATACCTCCCTGTACGCTCCTCTTTTTCATCCCTGAAAAAGACGTCTTAAGCCAACGTTTACTTCGCTATTAACTCGCTTTACTCCGAACCTAGATCTTCGCTTTGGATATTCATTCCCCCTTTGTAGCGAGCCGACTGATCATCGTTGACCACGGTTTTAAGAAAACGGGTGTTTGAGTGCGGCGACGAAGCATAGCGCGAGTTACGTTTTCGCCTTGGACAACGCATGATCAGCCGGGCTTTCGAGCGGAAGTAGGGTCGCATTTTCTTTGGGTACTTTTCTTTTGGCGACGCAAAAGAAAGTACCTCGCCAACGGCGAAAACGTTAAACGCTGCGTAAAGCTTAGGCTGGAGCACGCTGTAAATACATCCGTGTACGCTCCTCTTTTTCATCCCTGAAAAAGACGTCTTAAGCCAAAGTTTACTTCGCTGTCAACTCGTTCAACCTGATTTGCCACTACAGCAAAAATGATGCTGATAATCTCACTGTTGCAATTGATACAAACTGCTCAACTAAGCGAATACCGCTTAGAATATGAGCTCCCCTTAGAGCGAGCCGACTGATCATCGTTGACCAAGGTTTTAAGAAAACGGGTGTTTGAGTGCGGCGACGGTAGCGCCGCGCGAGTTACGTTTTCGCCTTGGACAACGCATGATCAGCCGGGCTTTCGAGCGGAAGTGGGGTCGCATTTTCTTTGGATACTTTCTTTTGGCGACGCAAAAGAAAGTATCTCGCCAACGGCGAAAACGTTAATCGTTACAAAATAGAGTATTGCTATCAGACCCCGAATAGGCTCTGAAAAGTGTTACCCATGTATCGATAACAAAGTGTTACCTATGTTTATAACTCATACATCGAATTTTCTTTGGGTACTTTCTTTTGGCGAAACAAAAGAAAGTACCTCGCCAACGGCGAAAACGTTAAGCTTTGCTCTGCTTAAAACTTCAGCTAGAACGCGCGGTAAAGATCTCATGGAGCTCGGTATCTCACCCCAAAGGTATGAAAAACTCAAGGCCTGACCCCATCGGCAAAAGAAAGTACCTCGCAAACAGCGAAAACGTTCAATCCACTAAACTGTCACCAACAAAAAAGGCGCCGCAGCGCCTTTTAAACCATTTAAACTGAAGAGTTTAAACGATAAAACTTATTCCCACTCAATCGTCGCGGGTGGCTTACCACTGATATCATACACCACACGAGAAATACCGTTGATTTCATTGATAATACGGTTAGACACTTTACCCAGTAAATCATAAGGTAAATGCGCCCAATGCGCAGTCATAAAGTCGATGGTTTCAACCGCACGCAGTGATACCACCCAATCGTACTTACGCGCATCACCCATCACACCCACCGATTTTACCGGCAAGAAAACCGTAAAGGCTTGGCTGACTTTGTTGTATAGGTCGGCTTTATGCAGCTCTTCAATAAAGATCGCATCAGCACGGCGCAGTAGGTCGCAGTATTCTTTTTTCACTTCGCCCAATACCCGAACCCCTAAACCTGGGCCTGGGAACGGATGGCGGTACAACATGTCATAAGGTAAACCCAGCTCTAAACCGACTTTACGCACTTCATCTTTAAATAATTCACGCAACGGCTCAACTAAGCCCAACTTCATATGCGCCGGTAAGCCACCGACGTTATGGTGCGATTTAATCACATGGGCTTTACCGGTGGCAGAGCCAGCAGATTCAATAACGTCAGGGTAAATAGTGCCTTGCGCTAGCCACTTGGCGTTTTCCAGTTTTTGTGATTGTTCATCGAACACTTCAACAAACACACGGCCGATAATTTTACGTTTAGCTTCTGGCTCGTTTTCACCGGCTAAGGCGTCTAGGAAACGATCTTCGGCGTCTACTTTAATGATATTTAAGCCAAAGTGATCACCAAACATATCCATCACTTGCTTGCCTTCGTTTAAACGCAACAAGCCGTTATCAACAAAGACACAGGTCAAATTTTTACCAATAGCGCGGTGCAGCAACATAGCTACTACAGAACTGTCGACGCCACCGGATAAACCTAAAATAACTTGGTCATCACCAATTTGCTGCTTTAAACGGATCACCGCATCTTCAATAATGGTCGCGGGTGTCCAAAGGCGGTCACAACCACATATGTCTACAACAAAGTGCTGTAACATCCGCAGGCCTTGGCGAGTATGCGTGACTTCTGGGTGGAACTGCACACCGTAAAACTGACGCGCCTCATCCACCATACCGGCATGTGGGCAAGTGGCCGTGCTGGCACAAGTTTCAAAACCGGCTGGGATTTCAACCACTTTATCACCGTGGCTCATCCAAACATCTAATAAGGCATTACCGTTAGCGCCAATGTGATCTTCAATCTTGGCGAATAAATCATTCGGAGCAACCACTTCAACCTGAGCATAACCAAATTCACGTAGATCAGAGCCTTGCACCTTGCCGCCTAACTGCTCAGCCATGGTTTGCATGCCGTAACAGATGCCCAACACGGGCACGCCCGCTTCAAACACATATTGCGGGGCACGTGGCGAGTTTTGCTCAGTCACGCTTTCTGGGCCACCCGATAGAATAATACCGGTTGGATTAAATTCACGAATTTGTGCTTCAGTAACATCCCACGCCCACAACTCGCAATAAACACCAATTTCACGCACGCGGCGGGCAATCAGCTGGGTATATTGAGAACCGAAATCGAGGATCAGAATGCGATGATGATGAATATTCTTGTTCATACTAACCTTTTAAAAAGTACAGGGGCTGACCTAAGTCAGCCCTGATAGCAAAAAACAGTTACCCTAAACGGTAGTTTGGTGCTTCTTTTGTGATTTGCACATCATGCACGTGCGATTCACCCATACCTGCAGACGTCACTTTAACGAACTGTGGCTTGGTGCGTAGCGTGTTGATATCTGGGCTTCCGGTTAAGCCCATGGCAGAGCGTAAACCACCCATTTGCTGGTGAATGATGGTTTCGATTGGGCCTTTGTAAGCCACTCGACCTTCAATACCCTCGGGTACCAGTTTTTCGGCATTATTGCTGCCTTGGAAATAACGGTCTGATGAACCATTGCGCTGCGCCATTGCGCCTAATGAGCCCATACCACGGTAAGATTTGTAATAACGCCCTTGATATAGCTCAACTTCGCCTGGTGCTTCTTCAGTACCGGCAAACATAGAGCCCACCATCACGCAGTTTGCACCAGCCACTAAGGCTTTGGCGATATCACCAGAGAAGCGAATACCGCCATCGGCAATAATGCACACATCTAAACCTTGCACACCTTCAACGGCATCAGAGATAGCGGTAATTTGTGGTACACCACAGCCAGTAACAATGCGCGTAGTACAAATTGAGCCTGGGCCGATACCCACTTTAACAGCATTAGCACCCGCTTCAGCTAACGCCTTAGCGCCTTCAGCTGTTGCGACATTACCTGCCACGATTTGAAGATCGGGATACTGAGCACGCGTTTGTCTTACGCGCTCTAACACACCTTCAGAGTGACCGTGCGAGGTATCAATTAATAGAATATCCACACCGGCTTCAACTAACGCCGCGATGCGCTCATCTGTACCTGGGCCTACACCGACCGCAGCACCCACGCGTAAACGACCTAATTCGTCTTTACAAGCATTAGGCTTACTGGCTGCTTTGTAATAATCACGAACCGTAATTAAGCCTTTTAATTTGAAATGATCATCGACCACTAACACCTTTTCAATCCGATGTTGGTGCATCAGTTTTAAGGCATCTTCCCGTGGCGCGTTTTCATTTACCGTGACCAGTTTTTCCCGTGGCGTCATCACCGCAGTTACTTTGGCTTGCAAATTTGCTTCAAAGCTCATGTCGCGACCGGTAACAATACCGACTAACTCGCCTTGTTTGTCTAAAACGGGGAAACCTGAAAAGCCATGTTGTTCGGCTAAGGCTTGAACATCACGCACCGTCATATCCGCTAGTGCGGTAACCGGATCGGATACTACGCCACTTTCGTATTTTTTGACTTTGCGTACATTGGCTGCTTGCTCTTCGATGGTCATATTCTTATGAATAAAACCAAGGCCGCCTTCTTGCGCTAAAGCAATAGCAAGGCGTGCTTCCGTTACAGTGTCCATTGAAGCGGAAACCATAGGAATGCTAAGCGTGATTGTTTTGGTTAACTGAGTGCGTAAATCAGCGGTGTGGGGTAGCACATTTGAGTGCGCCGGAACCAATAACACGTCGTCAAAGGTTAAAGCTTCTTTAATGATCCTGAGCATTGCAACAATCTCGCTGTGTGGATGAAAAGATAGGGAATGTTGCGGTGCAATTTTAGCGGAAATAGTGCAACAGAACAAACGCTTTTTTCTTTTTGTCAGGATAAGGTTTGATAACGTACACTAAGGGCATGAACAAGTCGTTGAGTTAATCATGCAGCAGTCTGAGATTTATACCGTTTCCCGTTTAAATAGCGAAGTACGCCTTACCCTCGAATTACAGTTTCAGCAATTGTGGTTAAGCGGTGAAGTGTCGAATTTTGTGGCGGCCGCGTCCGGGCATTGGTATTTCAGTTTAAAAGATCAGGCAGCGCAGGTAAAAGTAGCGATGTTTAAGCAAGCCAACCGCAATGCACTGATCCGGCCGCAAAATGGCCAGCAGGTTTTATTACGCGCCCGGATTAGTGTCTATGAACCGCGCGGCGAGTATCAATTATTAGCCGACTTTATTGAGCCCGCCGGCGATGGTTTATTAAAACAACAATTTGAACAGTTAAAAAATAAACTGGCTGCCGAGGGTTTATTTGCAGCCGAGCGCAAAAAAGCGCTACCGGCTAATCCGCGCACCGTCGGCGTGATTACCTCACCCACCGGTGCCGCCGTGCGCGATATTATTACTGTGCTGCAACGCCGTGCTCCCGGTATTAAGGTGATCGTTTACCCATGCCAAGTGCAAGGTGACAGCGCTGCTGGGCAGCTACGGCAAATGCTCAGTACTGCCATTCAGCGTGATGAGGTTGACGTATTAATTATTGGCCGTGGTGGTGGTTCGTTAGAAGACTTGTGGTGTTTTAACGACGAAGCCTTGGCCAGAGCCGTGGCGCAGTGCCCTATTCCGATTGTCAGTGCCGTGGGGCATGAAATTGATTTTGCACTCACCGATTTTGTAGCAGATGTGCGGGCGGCAACCCCTTCCGCGGCGGCTGAACTGGTGTCACCCGATCAAAGCCATTTTGTGTTGCAACTGCAACAACTGTCGAGCCGCTTAGTTCGAGCCCAACGCTTGTTTTTGCAAAGGCTGACACCCAAGCTCAGTCAGTTACAGCTACGCTTACAACAACTGCACCCACAACGCCGTTTAGAACAACAGCAACAGCGCCTAGATGAGTTACAACTGCGCTTACAACGGGTGATGCAGCTACAGTTAAAGCAAGCTAAACGCCAACACAGCTATTTACAACAAAGCTTGCTGCATCTCTCGCCCGCTAAAACCTTGAAGCAACAACACAACCTGTTGCAGCAACTTCAACGCCGCTTGCAGCACGCGCAGCAACAACAGGTAAAACAGCAACAACAAAAACTGGCTAAACTTAGTGCGCAACTACACACCGTTAGCCCACTCGCCACCCTAGCTCGTGGATACAGCATAAGTTTTAATGCCGCAGAGCAAGCCATTACCAGCAGCTCACAACTAAAGTTAGGCGATACTATCAGTACGCGTTTAGCAGAGGGCTGCTTTATGGCAACGGTGACAGAAGTGATTCACAAATAAGGGGAAGATAAGCCATCTTCAACAACTTGTTTTAATTGGTCTTTATTAGCAACACTTTAAATAGCGGCACAGCTTTCTGCGTTCTGCTGGCTAAACGTGTTAAATTCATTACTAATTGGAGGTAGAAACATAGCTAACATAACCGCGCCATTTGCCATTTGGAGCATATCCCACAAAGCCGTTTCCCAGCCATAATATATTGCAGGCCCTGTAAATACCGATACCGGTAAAATGAGCAATGAAACGATTAAATACAGCCATCGGCCCCAGTTACGGAACAATAAAACGCCAACCACCGAGGCAAAAATGAGTATTATCAGTAATAAACCTATTGCACCACAAAACACAGGACTTAAGTCAAAATACGTTTGCCAATCAACTGTTTCTGGCAATACATTCCGAGCTGGCGCTAAAGCGCCATTATCAAAAAAGTACAATGCAGCAAAAATAGCTATCTCAAACAGCAAAAGCCCAATTACTGCTAACCTGAATATGAATCGATTACGCATGAGTTACCTTTGAGTTTAACGCCCAAATCTAGCGTGGAAAGCCGCACAGTATATTGACATCAAAACAAGCGTTTTTTGCTGACGATAATATGTATTTGTTAGGCATTGGCCGGCTTTGTACTTCGAGCTAATAAGTAAAAACACACGGCTAACAATAGGTAACGCGGTAAGGTTGTGACTAAGCTATGGAGTACCTCTGGCTTTGTCTGCACCACAAAATAAAGCTGCAATAACACTAGAGGCGCGAGCAACAAAGCATAGATAGTGATATCTGGCTTTCTGATTACGACCTTACTGGCGAAAGCGAACACTAAAAAAGCTGCCGCCAACGGCACCGCAATGGTGAATAAGTCGACCAGTGTAAATGCAAGCAAGCCTGATACTTGTGCCACAGGTTTAAGAATGTCAGCAGGTATGGCTGCCGCGGCACCAATCCCAGCAATAACAATTGACGCGTAAGCTAGTGCAATACCCAGCACAACAGCGATTGCTCTATTTTTAAGTTGGCCCATCTACTTACTCCTTTTATTCGTTGCGCAAAGCCTTGGGGCGGCAGGAACGCAGCGTAAGCCGTCCAAGCCATGGTAGCAGCGACAACAGCGCCTTGTTAGGCATGGCTTTATAACACTTTAATTTGAGACGCTTGAGTTACACGAATATGCGTCTGGTAATAGTATTTACCTGTAGGTTGCCCCCTTGATGTAAAGTCAATTCTAACCCGGTTCGCATCACCAATAACCTGAATCTGTTTTCCTTTAAAAAGCTCAATAGCAGCTTGCCCAGTATGGTCATTTAATTCTTTTACAGCATCATGGGACAGAGCAATAGTGATATTTCTTTGGTCTCTGTAATCTAATTCTGTGTTTAGAAAGATTCGATCATCGCCAATTTGCGTGCCAGTAGATTGAATTAATAAGGTGTATTTTCCATAAACGCCAGCTGGGGCAGAGTCTGCAGCGGCTTGTATTATTTGCATCGTGTCGGATGTGGTTAATGCTGGTGATGTGGCACACCCTGTGAATATGGCTAACGAAAAAATTATTAATAAACATCTCATTTCTTTAAGTTCCTTTTAAATGCCTAACTGCTATTAAGTAGACCTCTTAGCTGCATCCAAAAGGCTAAATAAATTTATACTTAGGAGTTTACCGAAAATCAACATATTGAAAAGATAATTAGTTATTAAATTGACCAAATTATTAAGAAGTTTCACTTATGCTCTTTGTTTTAAAGAAATATTCATCTAGAACAGCAAAAGAAAGTGCCTCGCCAATGGCGAAAACGAAGTATTTCGGTATCTGACTTAAAGTTTGAAGCTTACAAAACGTTAAACGCTGCGTAAATCGTCGGCTGGAGCACGCGGTAAATACGTCCCTGTACGCTCCTCTTTTTCATCCATGAAAAAGACGTCCCCAGCCAACGTTGACTTCGCTGTTAACTCGTTCAGTTCCAACCCAAATGTATTTCAAAAGCCATCACAGTTTATTGCTGTTAATCCCATTAGTTTACAAGCCGGGCAACCCTTGCGAAAAGATTTGTATCTGACCTCAAAGGTTTCCCCCGTCTGCAGCGAGCCGACTGTACATCCTTGGTCAAGGTCTTAACGGATGTTTGAGTGCGGCGTTGCTGCGCCGCACGAGTAACGTTTTCGCCTTGGGCTATAGCAGGAGCAGCCGGGCTTTCGAGCGGAAGTGGTCGCGTTTTCTTTAGGTATTTTCTTTTGGCGACGCAAAAGGAAGTACCTCGCCAACGGCGAAAACGTTAACGCTTCGGTTCACCGGTTATAACTTGATTAGTTAACTTAGGCCCCATTTCTGCGGCAAAAGTATTACAGCTAAAACTTACACCACAAGCGGTAGTCACCATTGATGCACTGCCTTTAGAGTAAACACCTTTACGCTGAAGTTGTGCAATCACATCAGATAATATGGAATCGGGATTGTGGTCATTGGTTGATACCTTAATCACCTCTACTGCATAAGCTTGCTGTAAATCGGCCACTAACCCTGCGGTGTCGGGTTTCGTTGCCAGCATGGCAATCGTTTCTTGTAAAAAAGGTCTAGAGGCTTCATGGCCCGATATCATTAGGCGTTTAAAAAGCTGAGCAGCGCCTTCTAAATCAAGTTGGGTAAAGAGACCTTGCTGTTTCAACCTCGCTAGCAAAAACATCGCTTCAACGGAACGCTGGTCACTGGCTTGTTGTAATAATTTGATAGCTTCATCTGCAAAAACGTTGGCTTCATCGGCATTGGCGGCATCAGCCTGCTGTAATAACAATAAAGTCTTTTTATACTGTGCAGACACGTGTCCAAGTGATACCGCTTGCGCTAATAATGCATCAGCTTGTGCTAAATTTTGTTCTACAACAAACCCTTCTCGATACCATTCCGATAAGGTAAACACGGCCATCGGGTGTTGACTCGCCGCTGCACGCTCTAAGTAGCTTAACGCTTTTTTGTGATCAACCTCACGGCCGTCGCCTGTCGCGTAGATCATACTGAGTAATGTCATTGCAGGGTAGTTATTGTGACGCGCCATTTTATGTAGTTTAACAATTTCACTTTCACACTGATCATCGCTACACAGTAAGTGAGTTGAAACCTGAGTATTTGAATGCACTTGTAAGGGAAACAAAAAAGGCAAAACCACTAAGCCGGTTAATAATAAATGCTTATTAAAATTCTTCATCTTCAATCCTTATCAATAAAAAACCTGATTAAACATTAGGCTCTAAAACCCAAAATGGCAACCATAAAGAATAAAATAATTAAATAAATTTACTTATTTTTCACTAAAATCCATTTTATTGCAGGGTGCAATCCAAAAACGACTTTCTGACAAAAACTCGAAGCAGGCTGCTTTGTGATATTCTTGAATACTCATTATCATTTTATGAGCGGCGTATTGTTACGCTTAATGATTAAGAATCATTTTAAATTTCAGCTGTACGGAGTGCTATGTCACACAATACCATCGCTTTAAATCAGCAACGCCAACCGCTTGATCACCTCGACTCGGTGTGGCTGTTTGGCTATGGCTCGTTGATTTATAAGGCGGATTTTCCTTATCTACAGCGCAAGCCTGCCTGTATTTATGGCTGGCAGCGCCGTTTTTGGCAAGGCTCACATGATCATCGTGGTACACCAGAGGCACCTGGTCGTGTTTTAACGCTAATTGAAGCCCCTGGTGAGCGCTGTGCCGGTATGGCCTATCAGGTGACACCTCAAACTTTTACTCACTTAGACCATCGTGAAAAGAATGGTTATCTGCGCTTTTTTACTGAATTACATTGGCAAGATGAGCCCGGCCAAACGGCGGGCTTGGTATATTTAGCCAGCGCCGATAATGAAGCTTATCTAGGCCCAGACAGTGATGCGGCCATTGCGGCACATATTGCGGTAAGTGCTGGTCCAAGTGGCCCGAATAGCGAGTATTTACTGCAACTGGCCGCAGCACTTCGTGAGTTGGGTGAACATGATGAGCATGTATTTGCGATAGAGCGAGAACTGTTAAACCTGCTAGCGTGAGATACCATGTATTAACATAAACCTGCGAGTTTAAATCAAACGCGTAAAAAAGGTCGCACTAGGCGACCTTTGATTTAAATAACGCAATAGCGGTTTTGCTTAAGCTTCTTTTACCACATCAATAAAGTACTTCACTTCACCGTCGACCAACTCACGCACTAAACCGTGCACGTCGGTTTCAAAACCGGGGAACTCGCCATTGAACGCACGGGTAAACTTCAGGTAGTTGATAATGGTTTTATTGAAACGTTCGCCTGGCACCATCAGTGGAATACCTGGTGGATATGGCGTCACTAACATGGCCGTTACCCGCCCTTCGATTTCATCTATCGACACTCGCTCAATTTCACGGTGAGCCATTTTCGCCCAAGCATCAGCCGGTGTCATCGCCGTCTCAATTTGCGACAAGTACATTTCGGTGGTCACTTTGGCCACGTCATACTTGCGATACATATTATGAATGCGCTGACACAGATCGCGTAAACCGACTTTTTCGTAACGCTTGTTCTTACCCGCAAACTCTGGCATGACGCGCCATAACGGCAAGTTTTGGTCGTAATCGTCTTTAAACTGCTGTAACTCGGTCACCATAGAGTTCCAACGACCTTTGGTAATACCAATGGTAAACATAATAAAGAACGAATACAGACCGGTTTTCTCGATAATAATACCGTGCTCAGACAAGTATTTACTGACAATCGCCGCCGGGATCCCGGTTTCATCAAACTGGCCATGCAAGTTCATCCCCGGTGTGATGATAGTGGCTTTGATGGGGTCCAGCATATTAAAGCCTGACTCGATATCACCAAAACCGTGCCAGCTATCAGTAGCATGTAATACCCACTTTTCGCGATGGCCAATGCCTTCGTCTGGCAGAATATCGGGGCCCCATACTTTAAACCACCAATCATCATCGCCAAATTCGTCATCGACTTTGCGCATCGCCCGACGAAAATCGATGGCTTCCAACAACGACTCCTCCACCAGCGCCGTGCCGCCGGGTGCTTCCATCATCGCCGCAGCCACGTCACAGCTGGCAATAATGGCATATTGCGGGCTAGTCGAGCTGTGCATCAAATAAGATTCATTAAAGCGGTGGGTATCTAAATTACGCTTTTCGGCATTTTGTACCAAAATTTGCGAAGCTTGAGATAAACCAGCTAACAATTTATGGGTAGATTGCGTAGCAAATACCAGCGTTTCTTCCGAGCGCGGCCGATCTTTACCAATAGCATGCATTTCATGATAAAACTCATGGAAGCTGGCATGCGGTAACCACGCTTCATCAAAGTGCAAGGTGTCGATTGTTGAGCCTAGCTCTTGCTTAATTTCTTCCACGTTATACAAAATACCGTCATAGGTACTTTGAGTAATGGTTAAAATACGCGGCTTTTTGTTCTTGGCATTGCGAGCAAACGGATTGGCTTCAATCTTTTTGGCAATGGCTTCGGGCGAAAACTCACTTTTCGGAATAGGCCCAATAATGCCGTAATGGTTACGGGTGGGCATTAAAAACACGGGAATAGCACCGGTCATAATGATCGAGTGTAAAATCGATTTATGGCAGTTACGGTCCACCACCACGATATCACCGGGTGCCACCACAGAGTGCCACACCATCTTATTCGAGGTGGAGGTCCCGTTTGTCACAAAGAATAAATGATCGGCATTAAAGATACGCGCCGCATTCGCTTCACTTTCGGCCACAGGCCCAGTGTGATCAAGCAGTTGGCCTAATTCATCTACCGAGTTACACACATCAGCCCGAAGCATGTTTTCACCAAAGAATTGGTGAAACATTTGGCCCACCGGGCTTTTTAAGAATGCCACACCACCAGAGTGACCTGGGCAGTGCCATGAGTATGAACTGTCTTGGGCATAATCCATCAGCGCATTGAAAAATGGTGGCGCTAAGGCGTCTAAATATTTACGGGCTTCACGAATAATATGCCGCGCGACAAACTCAGGCGTATCTTCGAACATATGAATAAAACCATGTAGCTCGCGCAAAATATCATTCGGTATATGCCGACTGGTTCGGGTTTCACCGTACAAAAAAATCGGAATATCGGCATTGCGCTTACGCACTTCTTTGACGAAAGCACGCAGCTCAATCAGCGCTTTATTCACATCATCGTTGCTGCCACTGCCAAACTCTTCGTCATCAATCGACAAAATAAAACAAGATGCGCGGCTCGCTTGTTGGGCAAAAGCGGTTAAATCGACATAGCTGGTGTAACCCACGACTTCAAAACCATGGCCACCAATCGCTTGGGCGAGATCACGAATCCCCGAACCTGAAATATTTTCTGAGCGGAAATCTTCGTCTATTACAATAACCGGAAAACGGAATTTCATCTGTTAGTCCTTGCTGTTAATCTTTTTTAGCCACTTTTTGACGGGCTTTCATTAAGCGCTCACGCTTGTACTTTTGCAGCGCAGTCTCAGTATTTTTCTTGGTGGGCGTATAGGGGTTCTCACCCTCACGGAATTCAATACGCACTGGCGTACCCATCATTTGCAGCGCTTTTCGGTAGTAGTTCATCAAATAACGCTTATACGAGTCTGGCAAATCTTTCACTTGGTTACCGTGAATGACGATAATCGGTGGGTTATAACCACCGGCATGCGCATATTTCAATTTAACGCGACGACCATGCACCATCGGTGGCTGGTGATCTTCTTGCGCCATTTTCATGATGCGGGTTAATAACGAGGTACTAACGCGTTTCGTGGCAGAATCAAAGGCTTCTTCAACCGAGTCGAATAGATTACCCACGCCAGAACCATGCAGAGCAGAAATAAAATGTAAGCGGGCAAAGTCGATAAAACCAAGGCGACGATCTAACTCGCGTTTAATTTCGTCTTTCACACCGTCGTTTAAGCCATCCCATTTGTTCACCGCTAACACTAAGGAACGCCCAGCATTCAATACGAAGCCCAAGATACTCAAATCTTGATCTGAAATGCCTAAACGGGCATCCAATACCAAAATGACTACGTTGGCATCTTCAATCGCTTGCAATGTTTTAACAACCGAGAACTTCTCGACCATATCATCAATCTTGCCGCGACGACGAACACCCGCAGTGTCAATCAAGGTGTAATCACGCTCATTACGCTGCATCGGAATATACACTGAGTCACGAGTGGTACCCGGCATATCGAACACCACTACCCGCTCTTCACCCAGAATACGATTGGTCAGTGTCGATTTACCCACATTAGGCCGGCCAACAATGGCTAACTTGATATGTTCAGAGCGCAGTCTGGCCGCTTCTGCGGCAGCGTCCTCTTCAGAGACATCCGTGTAATCGCTGATCACGGAATCTTCGCTAGCTGTTTCGTCTTTTTGTTGTTGCAAGAACGGCAATAAGGCATGTTGCAACAAAGAAGAGACTCCCCGGCCATGTGCGGCCGCGATGGGGTAAACTTCGCCTATGCCCAAACTGTAAAAGTCGGCAACGGCGGTATCTGCGTCTAGACCATCGGTTTTATTGGCGACCAAAAAGACGGGCTTTTCCACCCGACGAATATGAGCCGCAATCGCTTGATCGCCCACCGTTGAACCGGCGCGTGCATCGACAAGGAACAGCACAACATCGGCTTCAGCAATGGCTTTTAACGATTGATCGGCCATTTCGACTTCAATACCGTGCTCATTGCCGTCGATACCACCGGTATCCACCACAATAAACTCCATGCCTTCGAAGTTGACCGAGCCATATTTGCGATCACGTGTTAATCCCGGAAAGTCGGCAACAAGCGCATCGCGGGTGCGGGTTAAACGGTTAAACAGTGTTGATTTGCCAACATTGGCGCGCCCAACCAGGGCCACTACAGGTAACATTTAGTCAACCTCAAAAATAAGAAAACAGGCCTCAGTTTAGGCCTGTTTTCTGTTAAGTAGATTAATACGCAGTTTAAGGCGTTTGTAATAATACTAGCTCACCATCACGAGTTGTGACGACTATATAGTCATTATTGGCAACAGCTTCACGATAAAAGCCTGAATCATCAAAGCTTTGTCTGGCAACAAAGTCACCGGTGTTGCGATCAAACCAATGCAAATTACCTTTGCTATCACCGATAACCAGGTAGTCTTTATACACGGTAGGGCCCGTTAAAAAGTGTTTATGTAAACCGGTTTGACTCCAGATCTCCGAGCCGTTACGACGGTCTACCGCATAAATACGACCTTCAGAATCGACCAGATAAATCACTGAGCCGCTGATCGCCATATTGCGGAAACTGGCGTAATCGCGCTTCCAAGATTGCTGACCCGAACGCAGATCTAATGCAAATAACTCACCGTTAAAGGCGATAGTATAAACTGTGCCCCCAACGACCAATGGCTTAGCATCCACATCGACCAAACGTGATAAGTCGGTACTGCCTTTTGGTGTCGCAACCGTTTCTTCCCAAGCTTGGAAACCACGATCGACTAACAATACGCCGACACGACCATTCGCTGTACCGTATATAACGCCGCCGCTTTCAATAACCGGCTCGCTGACACCGCGGATCGTTAAAGGAGGCTGTTCGTTTTCAAACACCCAACGCTGCTCGCCATCATCGGGGCTTAATGCCAAAAGCGTACCGGTACCTAATTTAACTACCACAAAGCCATCGCCGACCGCAGGGCTCACTAACACTTCACCCGGCACTTGCGCACGCCAAACTAAAGTGCCCGTGACCGCATCGAGCGCAACCACTTCGCCATTTTCAGTACCTAAAAAAAGCTTACCGTAACCTTGGCTAATACCACCAGCAATGCGGGCATTACCTTCAGACCAGCTTAAGTTTAATTTTTGCCAAGCAGACACTTGCGCGTCTTGGCGTAAATCAAAGGTCCATAAGCGCTTGCCTGTGGCCAGATCTGCTGCCACCACAATGCCTTCACGGCTGGCCATAAACACTTTGTCATCTAAAATCAGGGGTTTTAAGCCTGATTCGTAATGGCCCACGCCGTCACCGACTTGCATCGACCACACTTTCTTCGGGCTAATTCGATTTTCGATATCGGGCAGTACTAATTTTTCTTTGCTAGAACAAGCAATCAACGTTAGCGAAATCAACGCTAACGCCGCATGTTTTAAGGCAAATTTCATATCGGCCCCTTAATTCGCAGCGGTGATGTGCGCCAGCTCATCAAGTTTAATCTGCAATAATTGCGTATTTTGGCCGGCGTTGCTAAAGGCGACTTGATAAGCCGCTTTCGCCGCAACTAAATCACCCGTGGCTTGTAACACATCGCCTTTCAGCTCTGCTTGTTGCCCAACAAAACTTGATGGTACAGCTTGCTCTAAGGTTGCTAAAGCGCCGGTATAGTCACCTGTTTGACGTTGTACACGTGCTAAACGTAACTGAGCAATCGCCTTAACGCTAGCGTCTTTGCTGTTTTGCTGCACCCAGCTTAACTGCTTAATCGCTTCGGCAAAATTCTCAGCGGTCACCGCATCTTTCGCCGCTAATAACGCCGCGAACACGGCATAATTATTATTGCCTTGCTCGCTAATAAAAGCTTGCGCTTCTGCTAAGAAATCATCCTCACTGGCTTGCTTTTGCACCAATTGAGCATAACTGTTAGATAATGCTTCAGCACTCGCTCGCTGTTCAGCCTGATAAAAGCGCCAGCCATACAGGGAACCTAAACCGATCACCACACCGCCTAAGATGGCTTTGCCGTATTCATTCCAAAACCGTTTAAGGGCTTCAACCTGTTGTTCTTCGTCTGTGTAAATTTCCACCTAACTACTCCGTTATGCTCTCAGGCCAGATGCTGAGCCAATTCGCTCAGTTTCAAGGTTTGTTGTGGCTGATCCTGACGTAACCATTTTAAGGTGATTTCGCCACGGGCCAGTTCTTCATCGCCTAAAATCAGTGCTAATTCGGCACCTGATTTATCAGCCCTTTTAAATTGTTTTTTTAGATTGCCGCCACCGCAATGCAAGATAACACGTTTGGTCGGCAAATCGCTACGCAGCCTTTCGGCAACGCTAACGGCTGCAAGTTCCGCAGACTCACCCATTGCCATCAGATAAATATCTGCGGTTGGGGCTAATACTGGCGCTAACTCTAATGTTTGCAGTAATAAAATCAAGCGCTCTAAGCCTAAAGCAAAACCAACGGCCGGCGTAGGTTTGCCGCCAAGCTGTTCGACTAAACCATCGTAACGGCCACCGGCACACACTGTACCTTGCGAACCCAGCTCTGTGGTTACCCACTCAAACACGGTACGATTGTAATAGTCTAAGCCGCGCACAAGGCGTGGATTAATGGTAAAACTAATGCCCGCCGCGGTTAAGCGTGCTTGTAATTGATTAAAATGCGCTGTTGACTCGGCATCTAAATGATCGGCTAGCTTTGGTGCAGCGGCCAGCATCTCGGCCATAGCAGGGTTTTTGCTATCCAGCACCCGTAAAGGGTTGCTGTACAAACGGCGCAAGCTGTCTTCGTCCAGCAGATCTTTATGCTGTTCTAAATAGGCTACCAAGGTATCACGATAGGCCGCGCGCGCGTCATTCGAGCCTAATGAGTTCAGCTCTAAGCTCACATAAGGGGTTAAACCCAGCTTTTGCCATAAACGCGCACTTAATATGATCACTTCCGCATCAATATCAGCACTGCCAATACCAAAAGCTTCTAAGCCAAATTGGTGAAATTGGCGATAGCGGCCTTTCTGCGGCCGTTCATGGCGAAACATTGGGCCGGTGTACCACAGGCGTTGTTCTTGGTTATACAGTAAGCCGTGCTCATTACCCGCACGCACACAGCAGGCAGTGCCTTCTGGTCGTAAGGTTAAGCTGTCGCCATTGCGATCATTGAAACTGTACATTTCTTTTTCAACGATATCGGTAACTTCGCCAATAGAGCGTTTGAACAGCTCGGTCATCTCCACAATGGGAAAGCGAATTTCACTGTAACCATAGCTAGCCGCGGTGTCGCGAAGGACTTGTTCTACATATTGCCACAGACCAGAATCCTGCGGCAGGCAATCGTTCATGCCACGAATTGCCTGAATTTGCTTAGCCAAAATAATGCTTCCGTTTAACTATTACGCAAAGAGCACCGCTAAGGTGTCTGCAAAAGCAGGGATTATAGAGCCTGCGCCGCAAAACACCAAGCATCCTACTCTTAGAGTTGTTTTACTGCGATACGTTGTTGCAAATACTGCCGTACTTGAAACTCGAGTTGTTCAGCAATTTGCCCGTTATCCAACCGCAACTTTTGCCGCTCGCCGTTGATATAAAAGCCACTTTTACGATTGGCGCCGGCCACACCCAGATCTGAAATTAACGCTTCACCCGGGCCATTGACGACACAACCAATCACGGACACCGTTAAAGGATCAACAATATCTTCTAAACGTTGCTCTAACTCATTCATGGTTTTAATCACGTCGAATTCTTGGCGTGAACAACTGGGGCAGGCAATAAAATTAACACCACGCGAGCGGATCCGCAGTGATTTCAAAATATCAAACGCCACTTTAACTTCTTCAACCGGATCGGCCGCTAATGAAATGCGCAGTGTATCGCCGATACCTTCTGCCAATAACATCCCTAAACCAATAGCCGATTTTACTGCGCCGGCTCTTGCGCCACCTGCTTCGGTAATGCCTAAATGCAGTGGTTGTTTAATTTGCTTTGCCAGTAAACGATAAGCGCCGACGGCTAAGAACACGTCGGAGGCTTTTACGCTGACTTTAAAATTGTCGAAGTTAAAGCGATCCAGAATATCGACGTGCCGCATGGCTGATTCTACTAGCGCTTCGGGCGTTGGCTCACGGTATTTCTCTTGAATATCCGCTTCTAAGGAACCGCCATTCACACCAATACGGATGGGAATATTGTAATCTTTAGCAGCATCGACCACCGCGCGAATACGATCTTCTTTGCCAATGTTACCCGGATTAATGCGCAAACAATCAACACCATACTCAGCCACTTTTAAAGCGATTCGATAATCAAAATGTATATCGGCAACTAAAGGTACTGGCGATTGCTGTTTAATCAGCTTAAAGGCTTCGGCAGCTTCCATGGTTGGCACTGAAACACGCACTAAATCAGCACCAGCAGCTGCAATGGCGCGAATTTGTGCGACGGTCGCGTCAACATCCGTGGTGCGAGTATTGGTCATTGACTGTACGGCGATTGGCGCATCACCGCCAATTAATACATTTCCTACTTTAATTTGAGTAGATTGCCGACGTTTAATCGGATTTTCTGCAAACATTATTCGTTCTGTCCTGACAAAGTAAATTTGGCAACACGGCCTCCAGGATATTTCGACATATCATAAGGCTGTTGGTTTAATTCGATGGCGACCACGCTGGGGTTGCCTAAGGTAATCACAAACGGTGCCTTGGCATTCAGTTCCATAATGTAGCCAGCTTGCTTGGTGCCATAAGCGACTCGTTCGCCACTGGCATCCACGACATCAATCCAGCAGTTTTCGGCAAACGTCATTTTTAACCGATCTAAACCACTGTCGTTACTGTCGCCAAAAGATTCTGTGGTCAGTTCGCTGTTTTCTGGGGCAAGCAGCGTGTCAGTACTTGGCGCTGGCAACTCAACCACGGGCACACTGCTGGGTAATGCAGACGAATTGCTTTGCGTTACCGACTCGCTCACTGAGCTTGCTGGCTCATTGCTGTTATCTGCTGTGTTATTGGCCGCTGGTGGTGACTCCCAGCTGCTAGGCTGTGTAACGGTTTGCGTAAGTGGAATAGTCCCGCTTGATTCTGTCAGCGCGGGCGTTGTGCTGCTGGTCGGTAGGCTATCGCTAGTGACAAAATCACGCGAGCCCTGCCAAAACCAAATGGCTAACGAAGCCAGTAAAATAGCGGCAATCAAATAAGTCAGCCACATAAAACGAGCTTCAGTTTGCTGCTTGGCCTGCCGATTAGAAAAGGTTTTCATGGTTTTAACCGGCGCACTATTGACATGGTGCGCCTGTTCAAACTGTTTCAGTAGTGGCAACTCAGGTAATTTTAAATACCGCGCATAGGCACGAACATAACCACGCATAAAGGTCGGCAGGATGTTTTTATCAGGTTCATCGGCTTCAATGCATTGCAACACTTCCGCTTTTAAATTTAGCTGTTGTGCCACATCCTTTAAAGATAAGCCGCGTTTCTCACGTGTTTGCCGTAAGATCTGACCGACCGTCAATTCTGGTGCTGAGCTCGCTTCAAGTTGTTCGTCATTAGTCATGATTAATTGATGCCGGATCCACAATGTAAAGTTTTTGCCCGATGGTTAAACGGCTTTGTTCCGTTAACGCATTCCAGGCCATGAACCGCTCTAAACGAATATTATAGCGGTACGAAATGGCAAACATAGTGTCACCTTCAGCAACCAGATGAAAATATTCATCGACTGGCTGCGCATTGGCCAATCGCACTGGCGGTGCACCCGAATCTGGCGGGGCATCACTCGGAGCTAACCAGATTTTTTGTCCTACCCGCAATTTAGAGGTTGGCGTTAAGGCGTTCCACTCTTGCAGGCGGGTTAATAAAATATTGTAATTTACCGAGATGCTGTGAAGTGATTCGCCCTCGGCGACTTTATGAAAAGGCACATCACTGATATCAGCAATAAGCTCGTTATTGCTTTGTGGCATCGTTATGGTTGGCTTTGCAGAAGAGATAGGTTGCCCTGGCGCAACAGCATCAGGCCCGGCAGGTAAATTCGCTGTAACGGCGGCTTCTGCAGTATTTGCCACGGTTTGTCTGGTTAAAGGCTCAGGCTGAACGGTCAGCGCGGCGGCTGGTTCAGTTGACATCATGCTGGGCGCAGCGCTATCCACAGCTGCTGTTGTTAATGCTTCTAATGCCTTCTTGGTCTCAAGCGCAGGCGTAACCGCTGACGGCTCTTGTGCCGTTAGCTGGGTGCTCGCGGTGGGGGTATTAGACACAGCGGTAAGTTGCGCTTCAGGTGCAGCGCTGGTGGTTGTAACAGGGCTTAGCCTTTGTTGCGCTGTAACGGCGCTTTGCGGTTTTGTTGCTTGCAGCGCCGCGTCGCTGCGCTGTGTTATGGTCTTGTTGCTGAGCTCATTTTGTGTGATGAGCGCAGCTTGAGCACTGAGTTCTTCTGCTGTGGCAGCCGCTGTATTGTTGGCAGCATTCACGGTTTCGTCGTTTAACAGCACATGCTCAACCGGTAAAGCCGGTGGAAGTTCAGCCGGCTTGGTTTGTTGCGCACTAAAGCTGTTAGCAATATCCACCACCGAATGCGTCGGCTCTGGCTGACGCGGTACCGCCGCAGTGGACGGTGTAGGGTTATGGCTTAGCGCAGCAGCAGGCGTATTCGCTACAGGCGTATCGTTAACCGGCTCGGCTTCGGTCGATTTGCGTCGTATCCGCAACTGCGGGTTAGCCACCGGTTGCCGCTGTTGTTTGGCGGCAGGTGTATCAGTAACCACAGGTTGAATGCTAGCCAGAAGTTTTTGCTTGTAGCGTTCACGCAACTGCTCAAACTCGCTATCCAATGTGCGTTGCTGTAACAGCAATTTGGCTTCAGCCGTATCAATATACAGTGTCAGCAATAGCTGCTCGGCATGGCGCATGGTTGCCATATCACCCTGCTTTTCAGACACCAAATAATTTAATAAAGTGCTGCGCGCAGAGACACGACCTACACGTTGAATGCGCTGCAAATCAGCTTTGGCATCAATTAAGTTACCCATGGCATAATTAACCGAAGCACTGTTGATTAAGGCACTAATCCGCGTGCCATTGTGTGAGATAGAAGACCCTAAATAGGTTCGGGCTTGTTCAAAACCGTTTTGTTCTAACTGACACAGGGCTAAATTTTCGTAACTTTCCGCCACGCGGATATAACCGGGCTTGGAAATGGCCGATAACAACAGCTGTTCAGCCTCGGCGTACTTTCCTATTTGGCAAAGAAAAGCACCATAATTATTGTAAGCATCCGCATTGTTTGAATCTTTAGCAATGGCTTGCTTGTAAGCGTTTTCAGCCTGAGTATGTTCGCCCACCGTTTGGTAGTAATAAGCCAGGGCGTTAAACACTTCTGGCAAATTAGGTGCCATCGTTTTGGCACGCTCAAGATTATAAAGCGCTTGCGTCGTATCGCCACGACGCAAATAGTTTAAACCTAGCGAAATTCGGGTTCTAGCAGCTTCGGTGTTATCCACACTGCGCTGGCTAACCTGGCGCTCATTCGCAACATAAGTGCTCTCAGAAACACATCCTGAGAGTATTAACAATGCCGTAAGCGCGGTGACAACAGGAAATCTCTGCATTACCACTGGCGTTCCCTTTTGTTATTGCAGCTCTTTTATTGTGATTGACTCACCTTTCTGCTGCTTTTTCATTAAACGTTTAGTTCGGTCGATAACATCACCAACCAGCTGCCCGCAAGCCGCATCAATATCATCGCCTCGGGTTTTACGTACCATAACAGTAAAACCATGTTCTTGTAAGACCTTGTTAAAACGATCAATCCTAGAATTGCTCGAACGCTTATAAGGCGATCCAGGGTAAGGATTAAATGGAATTAAGTTAATCTTAGCAGGGGTTTCTTTTAAAGCGAGAGCCAGTTGATGCGCTTGCTCCATGCTGTCATTGATGCCATCGAGCATAACGTACTCTACGGTGACTTTATCGTTGGCTTTTGATTGCGCAACATAGCGCCGCGAAGCCGCTAAAAACTCTTCCATGGGGTACTTTTTGTTGACTGGAACCAACTGATCCCGTAAAGCATTATTGGGGGCGTGTAACGAAATGGCCAAAGCGACATCAATACGCTCACGTAATAAATCTAACGCGGGCACAACACCCGAGGTGCTTAAAGTGACACGACGTTTAGATAAACCAAAACCGAAGTCTTCCATCATCAGTTCCATCGCAGGCACAACGTTATTCAAATTTAGCAGTGGCTCGCCCATGCCCATCATCACCACATTGGTAACGGGTTTTACACCAGTATCGCCATAGCTGCCGATAATTTGGCAAACACGCCAAACCTGACCGATGATTTCTGAGACAGATAAATTACGGTTAAACCCTTGCTGCGCAGTAGAGCAAAATGAACAATCTAGCGCACAACCCACCTGTGAAGAAACACAAAGTGTACGGCGATCTTTTTCGGGGATCCAAACGGTTTCAACTTCTTGACCACCCGCTAAGGCCATCACAAACTTGATGGTGCCATCGGCACTATCTTGCCGCGTCGCCACGACTGGGGCTTTAATTTCGCAGCGCGTTTTTAAAACATCGCGTAGCTTTTTGTTAATATTGGTCATCTTGTCGAAATCATCGACACAGTAATGGTATATCCACTTCATTACCTGATCGGCACGAAACGGTTTTTCGCCAAGCGTGACAAAAAATTCCTGCATCTGCGATCGGGTAAGATCTAACAAATTAACTAAAGTGGATGAGCTACTCATTCCAGGATACTCCTGCTAACCAATATAACTATCTATTCAGAACAATAACTTACGCTATTGTCGTCATGCTCACCGCAGTGAGGGCATTAATGCACAAAAGGGGCTCGCGCCCCCTTTGTTTATTCACTTAACGCTGAAAATTAACGTGTGCGGCTGCACAACTCAGCTTCAGTGAAAAAGTAAGCGATTTCACGCGCAGCAGAAGCCGCAGCGTCAGAACCGTGTACCGCGTTCTCGTCAATGCTAGCAGCGAAATCTGCACGTAAAGTACCCGCGAAAGCATCTTTCGGGTTAGTAGCACCCATGATTTCACGGTTTTTACGAACGGCATCTTCACCTTCTAACACTTGAACCATTACTGGGCCAGAGGTCATGAAAGAAACTAATGCATTGAAGAATGGACGCTCTTTGTGCTCAGCGTAGAAACCTTCAGCCTGTTCTTGGCTTAAGTGTAACATCTTGGCAGCAACAATGCGTAAACCTGCAGATTCGAAACGGCTGTAGATAGCACCGATGTGGTTCTTGGCTACGGCATCAGGTTTTACGATAGAGAAAGTACGTTCTAAGGCCATGTCTGGCTCCTATTAATCTAATAAAGGGTTAAAAAATTTGGGCGGCAAATTATACGCTAAAAGTTATAAAAAACCTAGCTTGAAGAAAAGATTGCCTAGGGAGGTAACACACTTACTGCGCTCTGTGCTGCGACTAGGCAGCGCAGAGCGCTAGCGGGGCTTAATGCCCTTCGCTGACCATATTCAGGGTATATTTCGGGATCTCAACCACTAAGTCGTCATTGGCAATTCGCGCCTGACAACCTAAGCGAGATTCCGGCTCTAGACCCCAAGCCTTGTCCAGCATGTCTTCTTCTAACTCGTCACTTTCGTTTAACGAGTAAAAACCTTCACGTACCACAATATGGCAGGTAGTACAGGCACAAGACTTTTCACAAGCATGTTCAATGGCAATACCGTTGCGCAGTGCAACATCTAATACCGTTTCGCCACTTTTAGCGTCGAGAGCCGCGCCTTCAGGGCATAATTCGGCATGGGGTAAAAATACGATTTGTGGCATAACTTAGACCTCATCTACCTTATGACCTTGCAGCGCTAAACGAATAGATTTATCCATGCGAAGAGCTGCAAATTCATCTGTTAACTGGTTGGTATGTTCTATGGCAGCTTTAATGGCCGCGGTATCTTGTTGCTGACGTAACTCACTTAAGGTGGCTAACGCTTGCTTAATGTCGGCTTGCTTCTGCTCATCAAGTAACGCCGCATCAGAGGCTAACGCTACACTAACGGCTTCAATGACTCGTTCTGCTTCAACTTGCTGTTCACGCAACAAGCGCTGCTGCATATCTTGTCTGGCGTGCTGCATCGAGCCACTGATCATACTAGCAATTTGATCATCACTTAAACCATAAGACGGCTTCACTTGAATACTGGCTTGCACACCGGTCGATTTTTCTTCGGCACTAACATTGAGTAAACCATCGGCATCAACCTGAAAGGTTACGCGAATATGAGCGCCACCGGCAGGCATCGGAGGAATACCGCGTAATTCAAAGCGTGCTAAAGAACGGCAATCTTCGACTAATTCGCGCTCACCTTGCACGACATGAATCGCCATCGCCGTTTGACCATCTTTGAAGGTGGTAAACTCTTGGGCACGCGACACCGGGATCACCGTATTGCGTGGAATAATTTTTTCGGTTAACCCGCCCATGGTCTCAATGCCTAACGACAGTGGGATCACATCAAGCAACAAGGTTTCATTGTCTGCTTTATTACCCACCAGCACATTGGCTTGAATAGCCGCGCCTAAGGCCACCACTTTATCAGGGTCGATACTGGTTAATGGCTCGGTATTAAAAAACTCTGCCACTTGCTGCCTGACAAGGGGGACTCGGGTAGACCCACCAACCATGACCACTTTTAACACTTCATCGGTGGTCAAGTCAGCATCGCGAAGGGTTTGACGGCAAGCCCGGATGGTTTTTTTCACCAACGTCAGGATTAACTGATCTAACTCAGTACGGGTTAAAGTTCCCTTCACCTCTTGTTGATCGGCAGTAAAATGATAATCGCAACGAGCCTTATCGGTTAATGCTTCTTTCAAGGCCCGAGCTTGCTGCTGATATTGGCGCTGCGCACTAAAGGATAAATCAGTTTGGCCGCTACGTTCTTTTAATTCGTTAACAATGGCTTGATCAAAATCGTCACCACCGAGTGCTGAGTCCCCTCCGGTCGCCAGTACTTCAAACACGCCGCGACGCAAACGTAAGATGGAGATATCAAAGGTACCGCCGCCTAAATCGTAAACGGCAATGACGCCCTCTTGGCCACTGTCGAGGCCATAAGCTAAGGCTGCCGCTGTTGGCTCATTTAATAAGCGCAGCACGGTTAAACCGGCTAACTTAGCGGCATCTTTGGTTGCCTGGCGCTGAGCATCATCAAAATAAGCCGGTACGGTAATGACTACGCCATTCAGTTCGCCACCAAGTGTTTCACTGGCGGTATTCGCTAAAGTAGCCAGAATTTCAGCAGAGATCTCTACCGGGTTTTTGATACCCTGTACCGTTTCGATAGCGACTAAGCCGGTTTGCTCCACTAAGCGGTAAGGTAGCGCATTGGCTAAAGCCACGGTTTCTTGATAGCCCTTGCCCATTAAACGCTTAACCGAAACAATCGTATTTTCAGCATCGCTAACGGCAGCGGCTTCGGCAGCACTACCGACTTGCACACCGTCTTTAGTGTAACGAACCACGGAAGGAACCATCGCTTCGCCCGCTTGGTTCAGCAAAGTTTTTGCTTCACCACTGCGTACTGTTGCAACTAAGGAATTAGTGGTGCCCAGATCAATGCCTGCGGCCAACCGATGTTTATGCGGGGCCGCACTTTGGCCCGGCTCTGCAATTTGTAGTAAAGCCATAGTGAAATTAGTCTTGTAGTTGCTGTTCGATTAACTCCAGCTCTTGCTGCAGTTTATAAAAGAATTTTAATTTACGTACCAACTCGGCGGCGAGCTGATCTTGTTCAGCGCTCTGCTCAACGAGGGCTTCGCTTAACGCCTTTAACAGCTGTTTGCGTTGCTGCTGGATCTGTTGCTCAATAGCAAACAAGGCCGCTTCTGGATCGGCCTCGTCTTGTAATTCTGCTAGTTGCTCGCGCAATTCCATTTGCTGCATTAAAAACAGCGGGTCGGTAAAACTGCGCTGTTCATTGCTAATTTTCAAACCACGTAACGCTAACATATGCTCAGCCCGCAGCAAAGGCTGCTTTAAGCTGTGATAAGCATCGTTAATGTTGGCCGTTTGCTGCACCGACATCAAGCGATCACGCTCAGAGCCGGCCGCAAAATTATCGGGGTGAAAACGCTTTTGCAACGACAAATAACGCGAACCTAATTCGGTTAGATCCAGTTCAAATGTCTCAGGTAAATCAAACAACCGAAAGTAATTCATGCTACCTCAGGGTCTGCATTACACTGTAAAGCTTTCGCCACAACCGCATTCGCCGTTGACGTTCGGATTGTTAAATTGAAAACCTTCATTCAGGCCTTCTTTAACAAAATCAAGCTGCGTGCCGTCGATATATACCAAGCTTTTGCCATCCACAATAAGTTTTAAACCATGATCTTCAAACACCTGATCATCGTCGTTCAACTCATCAACAAATTCCAGTACATATGCCAATCCAGAACAGCCGGTGGTTTTTATCCCTACGCGCAGGCCAACACCTTTACCGCGATTATGCAGATAACTACTGACCCGCTCGGCCGCCGCTGCTGTCATTGAAATCGCCATCGGGCATTAGCCTCCGTGCTTTTGTTTGTAATCTGCGATAGCGGCTTTAATAGCATCTTCAGCTAAAATTGAGCAGTGAATTTTTACCGGTGGTAAAGCGAGTTCCTGCGCAATATCGGTGTTTTTAATTAGCTGTGCTTCGTCTAAGGTTTTACCTTTTACCCACTCAGTAACCAGTGAGCTTGAAGCGATAGCACTACCACAACCATACGTTTTGAACTTCGCATCTTCGATGATGCCTTGCTCATTGACTTTGATTTGTAGTTTCATTACGTCACCACAAGCCGGCGCACCCACCATGCCGGTGGCAACGGTTGGATCATCTTTAGCAAAAGCGCCAACGTTGCGTGGATTTTCGTAGTGATCAATAACTTTATTGCTGTAAGCCATGTTAATACCCTCTGTTGTGGCGATAGCGCCTAGTGTTTAGTGCGCCACCCAGGCCACAGTGTTTAAATCGATACCGTCTTTATACATATCCCATAACGGCGACATTTCACGTAATTTATCGATAGCGGCATGCACGATCTTAATAGTGTGGTCAACTTGCTCTTCCGTAGTGAAACGGCCGATACTAAAACGAATTGAACTGTGCGCCAGTTCGTCAGTTAAGCCCAGTGCACGCAGCACATAAGATGGCTCTAAACTGGCCGACGTACAGGCAGAACCTGACGATACCGCAATGTCTTTTAATGCCATGATTAAAGACTCACCTTCAACATAGTTAAAGCTGATGTTAGTGATCCCTGGCACACGATGTTCCGCATCGCCATTTAAGAAAACTTGTTCAATATCTTTAATGCCATTCCATAAGCGATCACGTAACGCGGTGATCCGGATATTTTCAGAAGCCATTTCTTCTTTAGCAATGCGGAAAGACTCGCCCATCGCGACGATTTGGTGCGTGGCTAAAGTACCAGAACGCATACCACGCTCATGACCACCACCGTGCGTTTGTGCTTCTAAACGAATGCGTGGTTTGCGCCGCACATACAAAGCACCAATGCCTTTCGGGCCGTAAGTTTTATGACCAGAGAAGGCCATTAAATCGACTTTTAAGGTTTGTAAATCGATCGCTACTTTGCCGGTTGCTTGCGCCGCGTCAACATGGAAAATAATGCCTTTACTGCGACATAATTCACCGATAGCCGCAATATCTTGCACCACACCAATTTCGTTGTTGACAAACATAATGCTGATGAGTGTGGTGTCAGGGCGGATGGCTTGTTCTAGCTTCGCTAAATCGACTAAACCGTTAGCTTCAACATCTAGATAGGTCACTTCAAAGCCATCGCGCTCCAATTGGCGCATAGTATCTAATACCGCTTTGTGTTCTGTTTTGACCGTGATCAGGTGTTTACCTTTTTTATGGTAAAACTCGGCCGCACCTTTAATGGCTAGATTATTTGATTCAGTGGCACCAGAGGTAAACACGATCTCACGTGGATCAGCATTGACTAAGTCGGCGATCTGACTGCGTGCAATTTCTACCGCCTCTTCAGCTTGCCAGCCAAAACGATGCGAGCGTGACGCTGGGTTACCAAACTGGCCATCCATTGTCAAAAATTGCATCATCTTTTCTGCAACCCGCGGGTCAACCGGGGTTGTTGCAGCATAGTCTAAATATATTGGTAGCTTCATGGTTTGCTCCGTTGCGCTTACAGCTGACAACTGACGTCGATATCAGTGGCAGGATTCTTTAACTTACGGCTTTGTTGCTGAGCGGTTTGCCGCACTTCTTGTTGATTGACCAGTTCTTCTAACGAAATATTGGTCAGAAAGTCTTCTATACGGTGGCTTAAATTACTCCACAGCGTATGGGTTAAGCAGCGAGTTCCGCCGTGGCAATCTGATTTGCCTTGGCAGCGTGTGGCATCTACGGACTCATCTACCGCAGCGATCACGGCAGAGATAGAGATTGCCGCTGCTGCCATACCCAATTGGTAACCGCCGCCGGGGCCACGTACACTGCTTACTAGCCCGTGCTTGCGTAAACGAGCGAATAATTGTTCAAGATAAGAAAGTGAGATCCCTTGTCGCTCTGATATATCTGCAAGAGGTACAGGTCCCTGTACTGCGTGTAAAGCAACGTCTAACATTGCAGTCACGGCATAACGGCCTTTTGAAGTTAATCGCATAATTGGCTCCCATTTCAGAATGGGGTCCATTTTACATTCCTGACTATTTTAGTCAAGTATTAACCCTAGTGTTTTAGTCAGGTATTAACCGAACACCCGCCTTTCAGCATGGCTTGTTTGCTCTAAATCAACCTTTACAGGCTAAGGGTGAACTGCGGCAATGCAGTTCATCATCGCGCCTCAGGGATGATTCAAGGCGTATTAAGCTGAGCAAACCGCGTCATGCTAAAGCCTAAACTTATCGGTATTCGCGTTTAGCCGTTAGACCCGCGGATCAAACACTTCTTCATCTTTACAGCGCTGCTCGGCAGCGCGTTGCTCTGCTTCCCGAAAATCACTTTCTTCAATATTGACCGTGGGCACTTCTTCACACACATTGCCCCCCAGCGCATTAACACTGTGACAGAGTTCAGCGACCTTATTGTCGAGCACTTGGATATGATCCAACAAACTGCCAATCGCATTGGCAACCGGATCCGGGTTATCTGCCGCTACCGCGTAGGCATCAAAGCCATATTTCTTGGCTAAATGTTGTCGCTGTTTGGATACATCGGCATCGGGCTTAGATACAACGCGCCCTGGAATACCGATAACCGTTGCTGCCTTCGGCACATCTTTAACCACGACCGCGTTGGAACCGATACGGGCATTGTCGCCCACCATTAACGGCCCGAGTACTTTGGCACCGGCACCAATGACCACGCCATTTCCTAAAGTAGGATGCCGTTTACCCGGATTCCAGCTCGTACCGCCCAAGGTCACGCCATGGTACAGCGTACAATCATCGCCAATTTCAGCCGTTTCACCTATGACCACGCCCATACCATGATCGATAAAAAACCGTCTGCCAATTTTAGCGCCGGGGTGAATTTCCACCCCCGTTAGCCAGCGGCCGAGGGTGCTGAGCCAACGTGCTAACCAACGCCACTGTGCACGCCATAAACGATGACTTAAGCGATGTAACCAAATGGCATGTAGGCCAGGGTAAGTTGTGAGAACTTCAAAGGCACTGCGTGCTGCCGGATCGCGCTCAAATACACTTCGGATATCTTCTTTGATGCCGGAGAACATGCCTATTATTCCTTGTGACTCGTGTGATCAATTTTTTCAAGACGCTGCATCGAGGTTAAAATGCCGCGTAAAATGTTGTATTCCGCCTCTTCAGGTCGAGCGCGGGTAAACAAGCGCTTCAGTTTTGTCATCACCACACCCGGATGCTGCTTAATAATAAAGCCCGTGTGCTGCAAGGCGGTTTCTAGGTGTTGATAAAAGTTTTCCATCTGCGCTGAGCTTGGGTATTTTTCATCATCCGCGACCTCAGGTACCGGCTTGGCCGCTAAATGCGCCATTCGCACTTCGTAACAAATAATCTGTACGGCCATCGCCAAGTTAAGCGAGCTGTACTCTGGATTGGCATCAATACACACATGGTACTGACACAGTTGCAGCTCTTCATTACTTAAGCCGCTGCTTTCTCGGCCAAACACTAACGCCACCGGCGCTGCCGTAGCTTCTGCTACCGCTTTTAAGCCACATTCACGCGGTGATAACATGGGCCAACTTAAGGTGCGAGAACGCGCACTACTGCCGACCACTAAACTGCAATCGGCCACGGCTTCGGCTAAAGATTCAAACGTTTGCGCGTTAGCTAAAATTTCACTGGCGCCCGCAGCTAAGGCATAGGCTTGGCCGTCAGGGGCGGTTTTCGGTGCAACCAGACAAAGCTGTGACAAACCCATCGTTTTCATAGCTCGAGCAACCGAACCCATGTTACCCGTATGTGTCGTGCCCACCAATACCACTTTAATCTGATCTAACATAATGCAACCCACACTAAAAAAGGTGGCTATTCTAGCATAGCCACGGCAGATTGTAGCTTGAAAATTAGCAGTCTAGCCACCTAAAAAAACAAAAGTGCCTATTTATTGGGCAACGAAAGACGCTGCAATTCTGCAGTTGCTTTGCTAAACTACAGCCACCCCTAAAAGGAGCTCACCATTATGTTACGTTTCAGCAAAATATTAAGCCTGACTGCTTTATTATGCAGCTTGCCACTTGCCGCAAATGAAGCTTTAGAAACCGCCGTAAAAAATCCGCTACGTACACCTGAATATATACAGCGTGATCAATACCGCAATCCGGTCGCTACCTTGGCCTTTTTTGACGTTACGCCACAAAGCACCGTTGTTGAAATCTCTCCCGGCGGCGGTTGGTACACGGAAATTATCGCGCCACTCGTTGCTGAAAAAGGCATGTACTATGCGGCACATTTTCCAGCCAACTCGTCAGAATATGGTCAGCGTAGCCGCACAGCCTTTATCGAAAAAATGGCGAGCCAACCACAATACAGTAAAGTTCAGGTCACCGAGTTTTCCGCTGCTGGCGGTGTTACCATTGCTCCTGCTAACTCAGCCGATGTGGTATTAACCTTCCGTAATTTACACAATTGGTATATTGGCGGTGGTGAAGACGCACTGGTTGCAGCCTATAAGCAATTTTTTACTGCACTCAAACCTGGTGGCGTATTAGGTGTGGTTGAACACCGCTTACCTGAAAGCCAATTAAACACCGAATGGACACGCAGCGGTTACATGCCACAAAGCATGGCGGTGCGTTTGGCCGAGCAAGCGGGTTTTGTATTTGAAGGCAGCAGCGAAATCAATGCCAACGCCAAAGATACTGCCAACCACCCTTCTGGTGTGTGGACTTTGCCACCCACTTTACGTTTAGGTGAACAAGATAGAGCAAAATATCAAGCTATCGGCGAAAGCGATCGCATGACGTTAAAATTCCGCAAACCCCTTAACTAACTGAGCAAACGGACAAACTGATGAAAGTATTGGTAATTGGCGGCGGTGGTCGTGAACACGCCCTAGCGTGGAAAGCAGCACAATCTCCACTGGCAACCGAAGTATTTGTCGCACCAGGCAACGCGGGCACCGCTCGCGAAGCGGCGTTGCAAAATGTCGCTATTGCTGCCGATGATGTGGCAGGTTTACTGGCTTTTGCCCAACAACAACAGATTGATCTGACGATTGTTGGCCCTGAAGCGCCTTTAGCCAAAGGCGTAGTCGATCGCTTTCGTGCAGCAGGTTTAGCCATTTTTGGCCCAACTCAAGCTGCGGCACAATTAGAAAGCTCAAAAGCTTTTGCCAAAGACTTTTTGGCACGGCACAACATCCCTACCGCCGCTTACCAAAACTTTACTGAAATTGCGCCGGCAAAAGCCTATGTAAAAAGCCTCGGCACGCCGATAGTGATCAAAGCCGACGGCTTAGCCGCAGGTAAAGGTGTCATTATCGCGCAAACCGAGGCAGAGGCTTTTGCTGCTATCGACGATATGCTGGCGGGTAATAAATTTGGTGATGCTGGCAGTCGCGTGGTCATTGAAGAATTCCTGACCGGTGAAGAAGCCTCGTTTATTGTGATGGTGGATGGCAGCCATGCCTTGGCTTTTGCCTCTTCGCAGGATCATAAAGCGCGTGATAACGGCGATAAAGGCCCAAATACGGGTGGTATGGGTGCCTATTCTCCTGCTCCCGTAGTCACCCCTGCGGTGCATGATTGGGTTATGCAGCAGGTGATTGCGCCTACCGTTAAAGGTATGGCCGCTGAAGGTAATGTATTTACCGGCTTTTTATATGCAGGTTTAATGATTGCACCGGATGGCTCGGCTAAAGTGCTAGAGTTTAACTGCCGCTTTGGTGATCCAGAAACACAACCGATTATGCTGCGCTTAGAGTCAGATTTAGTGGCTTTATGTCAAAGTGCGGTGCAAGGTCAATTAGCCCAAACCGACATTCAATTTAGCCCTAAAGCGGCAGTAGGTGTGGTGATGGCTGCTGGGGGTTACCCTGATGCCTATGCTAAAGGCACCGTGATCCATGGTTTAGACGATGCCGCAGCCCTTGCGGGTAAAGTGTTTCATGCCGGTACCGAACTGGTTGGCAACGATGTCGTGACGAATGGTGGCCGCGTGTTATGTGCCACCGCATTGGGTAACAGCGTTACCGAGGCACAACAAGCGGCTTATCAGCTTGTGACAAAAATTCATTGGGATAATGTGTATTATCGCCATGATATTGGCTATCGCGCGATTGCGCGTGAGCAACAAGCTTAACGCTTTTATTAGCCAGTAGGCTAATTAGCTTTGCCCGAATTAAAGGGTGTTAAAAGGTGCTTCGGCACCTTTTTTATCGGCTTTCATAGGATAGATTATGCGAATTATTGCACTCGGTTTTATCAGTTTATGTCTAGCAGCATGTCAGCAACCGCTCACCGCTTGTGGTGAAACCACTCATAGCATTGCGCAAGTTCAAGGCACGGCAGAAATCAGCCCACTGCTTGGACAACACGTTACACTGCAAGGTGTGGTATTAGCCCCCGTCTACCTCGATGGGCCTATGCCAGGGCTCATGTTACAAAGTGTCGAGCCTGATAATGATCCACTTACCGCTGAAGGGATTTTACTCAGCCTCGCGGATGCGGCAAATTATCAAGTCGGGCAGATCTTAACGGTACAAGGCACAGTCGCTGAAATTGAACAGCAGACCAGCCTAGTGGATGCTACCGTGCTTAACACCTGCGGCCAGAGCAGCACACAGCCTTTAGCCTTGAGCTTACCGCTGGCAGCAGAGCAAAGTTGGGAAGCTTATGAAGGGATGTGGGTGGCATTTAGCCAACCGCTGTTAGTCGCCGATACCTATCCTTTAGGTCGTTATGGCGAAATTTTACTGGCGAATGAACGTTTAATGGTGCCGACGCAAGTGGTCACTCCGGGTGAGGCGGCCGCAAAACTGGCAGAGCAACAATACCGCCAAGAAATCTGGTTAGATGATGGCCATTGGCAACAAAACCCCGACCCTCTGCCGTATCCTAATACCGGCTTAAGCGCCAACAGCACTTTGCGTATTGGCGATCAGGTATTAAATGTTGCCGGTATAGTACATCAAGATGAGCGCGGCTATCGCATTTTGCCCACGTCACAAGCGCAGTTTGTCAGTGCTAATCCGCGGCCTGCTGCACCGACGCCGGTGCAACAGAACGAACTGCGAATTGCCAGTTATAATGTGCTGAATTTCTTTACCGGCCATGGCCAAGATAAGCCTTTCCCAACACGCCGAGGAGCTCGTTCACCCGCTGAGTTAGCCAGACAACAAGCCAAACTGGTTGAAGCATTAGTCGCGCTAGATGCTGATATTATTGGCCTGCTTGAGCTAGAAAATAACGGCTACGACGAGGGCAGCGCTATTGCGACGTTATTAGCCGCTGTTAATGCGCGCAGTGCCTCACCTTACCAGATGATCACCACGGCAGTTGCACCCGGCTCAGATGCCATCAAAGTGGGTATGTTTTACCGCTCAGAGCGTATTGAAGCCATTGGACAAACCGCAGTTAATACCGCAGCGCCATTTACCCGTTTACATCGGCCACCGCTAGCGCAAAGTTTTCGGCATATCGCCTCAAACCAGCAAGTCACGTTAGCCTTGGGACATTTAAAATCGAAAGGCAGTTGTCCTCGCGCCAATGCCAGTGATTATGCACTGCAAAAAGATCAAGCTGATGGACAAGCGTGTTGGAATGCGGCTCGAGTAGAAGCCGTGACCGCGCTACAGCAATGGTTAACGACCACGCCCACTGGCATGGCCACACCCTATCAAGTGGTGCTAGGTGATTTAAATGCCTATCGTTTTGAAGATCCGATTACCTATTTAGAACAGCAAGGCTGGCAATATTTAGATGAGAATAAACACGCCTCCTACTCATTTGTATTCAGAGGCCGAGCCGGATCCTTAGATCACATGTTAGCTAGCCCAGCCTTGGCACAACAGCTGAGCCATTTTCAGCACTGGCCCATTAATGCGGATGAACCGGTGTTATTGGATTACAGCTTACGCTTTAAATCAGCGGCGCAGCAGCAACAATTATATGCGCCAACACCCTATCGCTCTTCTGACCACGATCCGATTATTGCTACCTTCCGCTTTTAAGGTAATTCGGCTAACGCCATCAGCATTAAGCTGATGGCTGCCGCTATCGAGCCAAGCCAAATTAAACTGCGCGCGGCCGCCCAATTTAACCAGTAGCATAATAAATAGCCCAGCCGACAAACCACAAACAACCAGGCAGCGATGAGCATTGAGCTTGTGACGTTCCCCGCGGCAACCACAAATACCATCGCCGCAATATATAACCCTAAGGCTTCAAAACTGTTGTAATGCGCCGCAGTGCAACGTTCCCCAAAGTCTTTTAATAATGCTTGTTGCCGCCGAGGATAATGATTGTCATAGCCCCCGGCTTGTTGCATTGCCCACACCAAAGGCGCCTTGGCTAAATAAGGCATCACCGCAACAATTAATAAGGTTAGCAGCATATCTGCCATGGCATTCTCCAAAAATATCGTATTAAACCTACTGTGGCTTTGTACTCGTTCAGCTCATTTCGGATCAGTTAAATCTCGCGCCGTTGCTTATTTGCGGCACTTAACATAACCCAGTCGCTTGCCCGAGCGGTACGCTGCCTTTGCCTAGCTTAACCGCAGCAAAGCCCAAAAGTTTAAACGGTCATGCGACACAAACCTGAATGGATAATAGTTGCGCCGCTAGGGCCAAATCCGATAAGGTGAGGCTAATTTAAGTTACAGGGTGACACTATGTCGCACAAAAATCCTATTATTGCGGTTACCGGTTCGTCGGGTGCAGGCACGTCGACTACGACCAATGCCTTTAAACATATTTTCCGGACACTGGGTATCGATGCGGCCTTTGTTGAAGGTGATTGCTTTCATCGTTTTAGCCGACCTGAAATGGATTTAGCGGTACGTAAAGCACGTGAAGATGGCCGACACATTAGCTATTTTGGCCCAGAAGCCAACGATTTTGCGGCTTTAGAGAGCTTTTTCGCTAGCTATGCTGAAACCGGTACCGGACGAATTCGCCACTATTTACATACCTTCGATGAGGCGGTGCCCTATAACCAACTGCCAGGCACTTTTACGCCGTGGCAAGAGTTACGCGCGAATACCGATCTGTTATTTTACGAAGGGCTGCATGGTGGTGCCGTCACCGAACAACAGAATGTCGCCCAGCATGTCGATTTGCTGATCGGCATGGTACCGATCGTTAATTTAGAGTGGATCCAGAAAATTATTCGCGATACATCCGAACGTGGGCACAGCCGCGAAGCAGTACAAGCCAGTATCGTGCGGAGTATGGAAGATTATTTTAACCACATTACTCCGCAGTTTTCTCGCACCCACATTAACTTTCAACGCGTGCCGACGGTTGATACGTCTAACCCCTTTAGTGCCAAAGATATCCCATCATTAGATGAAAGCTTCGTGGTCATCCGCTTTCGCGGTATCAAACATGTCGACTTTCCCTATTATTTGAAAATGATTGATGGCTCTTTTATGTCTCGGGTTAACACCTTAGTGGTGCCAGGCGGCAAAATGGGCTTAGCGATGGAGTTAATATTAACGCCGCTGATTGAAGCGTTGATGCAAAAGCGCCGTAATTCACAATTTTTGTACTAAAACTTGCCGCTTAATGCGGCTTTAGCATAGCAAGTTGCCCTGCCAGTGCCCCTTATTGTGTAAATTTTTTACTTCGGTGACGATCAATTGCTGCACTTGCTCCATGATCGGAGTGAAAGGCCGATTTAATGAACTGAGCAGCGCAATGGTTGCGGTCACGTCAGGATCGGCTATGGGCAAGGCATACAGCAGCTGTTTACCCACTAACTGATAGAACGCCGGTGAAGGTAGGATGAACACTTGCCCTTGTTCAATCATCTGTGGCAAGCCGGTAATCAGTTGGCCAACCGAATTTTTATACATAAGTTTAACACCTGTTTCTGCTTCATATCTGTGCAATATCTCCCATAATGCACTACGTTGGTTCGGCACAGAGATTTCAAATTCAGCCAAGCGTTGAAACGGTAGCAGTTTATTGCGGGCTAAAAAACGGTGCTGCGCTTTAACTTGGCCACTGAACACCAAAAAGAACCGCTCTTCAAGCAACGGCACCGTTCGGCAACTTTTGTGATTATCTAAGGCTGGATAACTGATAACTAAATCCACTTCGCCTTGCTCTAACCAGCGTTGTAACGTGCTAGATTGTGCCGTATTAATAATGAGCTCAATATCAGGATTATGCTGCTGCAAAGCCAGCTGTAACGGCGCGGCAAGGATATTACACACCGCCTGAGTCATGCCGATGACAATAGCACCACGTAAATTCTGCTCTAATTCATGAATTTGTAAGCGCACGCTATTAAATTGCTGTAGTACTTCAGTGGCATAGTCATAAAACACCTGACCGCTCGCGGTTAGCGTTACGCCGCGATAGTTGCGCATCAATAAAGTGGATTTTAACTCATGCTCTAAATTAGCTAATTGTTGGCTGACAGCGGGCTGCGCTACATCAAGCGCGCGAGCGGCACTGGCAATGCTGCCGTAATCGGCAGTGACGATAAAATAGCGAAGTTGCTTCAGGTTCACTGCTTTTCTCTCTTTCGCAAGTTCACTGCATGTGTGCAAATAAGGCTGGTTTTGCCATACACTTTTCCGCTCATCATGCGTTGTACCCTAAATATGCAAATTTCAGGCCCAGCTAATTAAGCGCTATCTTGGTGCAATCGCCTTCAGCAGGTTATTAACAATTCGTTACCTAAAAAACACAGTTAAACCATAATGTTACCCAGCATGAGCTATAAGAAAATGCTATACCCCCTCCATATTTTAAATGTTTCCGCAGCGAAAATTCATTCGTTAGGATGAAATGAGTTAGCACAGTTCGTTCCGATAAAAAGTACAAAAACGAACACAATAAAAACAATAGATGCTGACATTTTTTTAGACATTCCAGACAGATAAGGCTGCCCTGCAGCACCGTTTTACTTACGCCATAACATGATATCTGGGGTGCTACCATGACAATGTTTAATAAAATAACTCGTGCCATTCGAATTGCCTTGCCCGTTACGGCCAGTGCAACTTTCTTGTCCATCAGTTTTAATCATGCCGCTTATGCCGACGAAAGTGTGGTGGCGGTTGCCATGCAAAGTGCACCAATTGAAAAACTGATTGTGACCGGCGTTCGGGGTGCACCAAGGACGGTAGCCGATTCACCTGTACCTATTGACGTGTTTTCAGAAGAGGATCTGAGCGGCGTTGCCTTTACCGATACCAACGATGTGTTAAAAACACTGGTACCGTCTTATTCTTTGTCACGTCAGCCGATCTCTGATGGTGGCACCTTTGTTAGACCCGCATCACTGCGCGGTTTGCCCACAGATAAAACGCTAGTGCTAGTGAACAGCAAAAGACGACATCGCTCTGCCGTAGTATCAACCGGTGGCTCAGGCACACAAGGCCCTGATATCGCAACGATCCCCGTTTCTGCTTTAAAAGGTGTTGAAGTATTGCGCGATGGCGCAGCGGCACAATACGGTTCAGATGCGATTGCGGGTGTGATCAACTTTCGTTTAAAAGACAATAGCGAAGGTGGCAGTCTGTCGGTTGACTATGGCCAATACTTTGAGGGAGATGGTGAAAGTATCACGGTTGCCGGCAACATCGGTTTTTCTTTAGGCGATAAAGGCTTTTTTAGCTTATCAGCAGAGCTGGCTAATGCCGACGCCACCAGTCGTTCAGAGCAATACTGTGAAAGTTATTTTTGTTTAGATACCGACAACCCTGTTTTTAACCCTAACGCCAGTTATGCACAGTATTTAAACGACCCCGCTTTTTTAGCTGGCGTTGCCGCGGCAAATGAAGCCGGTTTAGGTGTGGTTCAACCTTGGGGCCAACCTGAATCAGAAGCCACCCGCATCTTTTTTAACTCTGGCTATGATATCAATGATGACACCAAGATTTATGCCTTTGGTAACTACTCAAAAAGTGAAGCCACAGGGGTATTTTTCTATCGCTACCCAGGCAACGGTACTATTGAAAACCTCAGGGAAGAAGATGGCACAATTTACTCACCTTTAGAAAAGTTCCCCGGCGGATTTACCCCACGTTTTACCGGTGAAGTTTACGACTACTCGTTCACCACCGGCCTAGAAGGCATGTTGGCAAATGACATTTCTTACGATGTTACGGCACGTATGGGCCATAGTGAAATTCAGTACAGCCTGAATAACACCATTAACCCGTCATTGGGTTCAGCCTCGCCTACTTCATTCAAACCGGGTGACTTAATTAACGAAGAATTTCAACTGCAAGCCGACTTTGTTAAAGATTTCACCATCAGCGGTTTAGACAGCCCATTAGTGCTCGCCTTTGGTGCCAGTTATCTGGACGAAAGCTACGAAATCGTAGCGGCTGCCGATGAAAGCTCATATTCACAAGGCCCTTATGCGCTGCCCGATCCGTGGGGATTCTGTGGTATCGGAAGCTGGACCGGTACAGCGGCTTCTGCAGTTAACCTCGCTAATGCCATCGCCAACGGCTTAGATTGTAATAACTCAGCCGATCCGGTTTATCGCACTGTGGGTGTGGGATCTAACGGCTTTCCGGGTTACGCGCCAGCGAACTCATCTAAATATACCCGTGATTCTTACGGCGTTTATGTTGATGTGAGCTCACACGTTACCGAAGCGCTATTTTTACAAGGTGCTTTACGTTTCGAAGACTATTCAGATTTTGGTTCTGAATTAGTTTGGAAAGGCGCATTTAAATATGACTTAACCGACACTTACGCCGTACGGGGCTCTATTGGCACCGGTTTCCGGGCACCCACCCCAGGACAGCAAGGCACGACTAACGTTTCAACACGCTTACCAAACGGCTTTCCGGTCGCTACGGGCTTATTCCCAGCCTCTAGCGCTATTGCACAGGCGCTCGGAGCAGAAGAGCTGAAACCAGAGTTATCGACGAACTACACCCTTGGGGTTACCGCAAATTACGGCAGCTTTACCTTAACCACCGATTTTTACCGTATCGAGTTACAAGATCTGTTCTACAGCATCTCTACCATGAATGTGTCTTCCGTTGCCGGGGCGTCAGGTTATGACAATTACCTCAAATTATTAGGCGCGGGCTTACCAGAAGTGGATGCTCGAAATATCGGTGGCGTTTACTACTTCCAAAACGCTTTTGACTCGATCACAACCGGTGTGGACATTGTTGGTAACTACAGCTTGCCATGGGATGGGGGCTTAACAACGCTTACCGGCTCGTTTAACTACAACAAAACTGAATTTGATTCAGATCCCAGCCAATACCTGACCAGTGCAGAAGATCGATATGACTACGAGCGAGGAACCCCGCGGGTGCGAGGCGTGTTTTCCGCTAAACACACGGTAGCCGACCTCACTATCTTAGCGCGTGCTAATTACTATGGCTCTTATTACAACTCGGATGCCAGTGGTGGTGTCATTTACGCGGTTCAAAAGTTCGACCCAGAATGGTTTTTCGATTTAGAGCTGTCTTATCCCATCACCGATATCGTGACGATGGCCGTTGGCGCACGCAATATCTTTGATAACTACCCACAAAAGAGTGAATACGATGCCTGTTGTGGCCGTGTTTACTCCTCTGCCACCGTCGTCGACTGGCAAGGTGGTTACTACTATATGCGTTTCTCCGCCACGTTTTAAGGCAAAGCAGCCTGCGCCTGAGCGCGCAGGCTGCTCTTTTGAGTATGTAAAAAAGTACTGGAGTTAACACCGAATGCCAAAGATACCGTTACCATCACTTAACCGTCGCCAATTTTTACAACTTGCTGGCAAAGCGGGCGGCTTGACCGCAGTGATGCATGCCGCTGGCTTGCTGGGATTAAGTACGGCACATGTACAAGCAGAAACATTAAAACTTAAACCCACCGCAAAAACCGGAAAAACAGTCCTGATCTTAGGAGCCGGTATCGCCGGTTTAACCGCCGCCTATGAGTTACGTAAAGCCGGTTACCATGTCAAAATCTTAGAAGCCTCGCACCGAGCGGGAGGGCGTAATATTACTATTCGTCATGGTGATTTTATTGATGAATTAGGCAATCCGCATTACTGTAAATTTGATAACGAACCGCATTTATATTTCAATGCTGGCCCAGCTCGACTGCCAGCAGAACACACGAGTATTATGCATTATTGCCAAGAACTCGGTGTTGAGCTAGAGCAGTTTTGTAATTACAACCGCAATTGCTATACCCATGATGTTAATGCTTTTGCCGGTAAACCGGTGCGGATCAAAGAATTTGAAACCGACTTACACGGCTTTATTCAAGAAATCTTCGCCAAAAGCGTATTATCCCAGCCTGAGATTGCTGCGCCATTATCACAAGAGCAATTATTACAACTTATTAAAGGATTGGGTGATTTAGATGATAATTATCAATACCAAGGCTCTGATCGCGCGGGCTATTTAAGTGGTGGTTTTTTAACGCATGGTGAACTGAAAAAACCACGCGATTTGACCGAACTGATCCAAAGCCGTTACTGGCGCCAAGCTATGCATTTTCAATATAGCGTTGACCAAGCCCCTGCCATGTTTACCCCAGTAGGCGGCATGGACAAAATTGTCAGTGGCTTTATGCAGCATTTAGAAGATGCTGTGCTGTTAAATGCTCAGGTCACCAAGATCCAGCAAGACCCCTCCAAGGTGACAGTAACTTACTTACACCAAGGTCAGCAACAAACCGCTACCGCAGATTATTGCTTAAACTGTATCCCCGCTCAGCTGATGCCAGGCATCGAAAATAATTTTCCGGCGGCATATAAAAATGTCCTGACTAAATTTCGACGTGGCTATTTATCGAAAATTGGCCTGCAGGCGAAAACGCGCTTTTGGGAACAAGAAAATATTTATGCCGGTATCAGTTGGACCACACAGCTGATTACCCAAATCTGGTATCCCGGTCATGGCGTGTTTAAAGCGAAAGGTGTGTTACTCAGTGCCTACACCTACTCTAGAGAGCAAGGTGAAACCTTATCGGCATTAAATAACGAGCAGCGTGTCGCGCTCGCTATTGAACAAGGTAAAGCCATTCACCCCAACTATCCTGAGCAAATTGAAAACGGTGTCGGAGTCTGCTGGCACCGCATGAACCATATGCTTGGCTGTAGCGCGGGCTTACCTGAAGAAGATCGCGATGCCAACTTTAAATTAATCCAAGCACCCGCAGGGCGTCACTACATGATAGGCGATCAGATCAGTTATCACTCAGGTTGGCAAGAAGGCGCCGTGCAATCAGCATGGTTTGCTTTAAATGATATTCAACGTCGTGAAACGGAGGCTAAAAACGCATGAAACACTTACTTAAAACGTTAGGATTGATTGTTTTAGGCTTACAGAGCGCCGTCAGCATTGCGGCCTCAACCAGCAATAATCAACCTGATGGCCGTTATTGCTTGGTCTGCCACGGTGGTCATGCCCAAGGCAGTGAGGTGATTGGCGGCCCGAACTTATCAGTACTACCCGATTGGTATTTACGGGCTCAGCTGCAAGGCTTTCAACATGGCTGGCGCGGTAAACACCCCCAAGATAGTTACAGCTCAGAAATGCAGATGATTGCCAATAGTATGAATGAGCAAGATATCGAAATGGCCATTCGCTTTATTAAAAACTTACCGCCAAAACAAGCCCAGCCAAGGCTGGCCGGCAACAAAGAGCATGGCAAGCAGTTATATCAAGCCTGTGCCGCCTGTCATGGCCAACAAGCTGAAGGTAACGCCAGTTTAAAAGCACCGCCACTGCTTGGTCAGAATGATTGGTATTTGCATAAACAGTTAATCAGCTTTAAACAAGGCCAACGCGGCGCGGCTAAAGACGATAGTTCAGGCCAGTTGATGCGTCAAAGCGTGGCCTTGCTGACCACAGAACAAGATATGTTAGATGTCATTAGTTACATAAATAGTTTGAATACCGTTAACCTTTAATCATGTTTCATAAGGAATACACCATGAAAAAGACTTTGTTAATCTCCTCACTTTTACTCGGTTTAAGTAATACTACGTTAGCCGCAGAGATCACACGTTATGGCGGCGGTAGCTTTCCGATTGCAGCGGCAGTAGAAGTAGATGGTATTGTCTATGAAAGCGGCAAGGTGCCTGAGCCAAAAGATGTGAATGCTGAAAAATTTAGCGCCGCGTACTGGGGTGATACCGAAGCACAAACCATCAGCGTGATGGAGCGTATTAAAGACTCTCTGGAATCTAAAGGTATGGGTATTGCTGATATCGTGAAAATGACCGCATTTTTAGTCGGTGATCCAGCGTTAGAAGGCAAAATGGATTTCGAGGGTTTTATGCGCGGTTATACCCGCTATTTTGGTGAAGCCGCGAAACAACCTAATTTACCTGCGCGCTCAACGGTACAAATTGCCAGCTTAGTGCGACCAGGTATGTTAGTGGAAATTGAAGTGATTGCGGTAAGACCGAAAGCCAAGTAACACAGCGGTACGGGTAACAGCGCCCCCTCTGCTGTTGCCCGTACTGTCTGACATTGCCGTTATTTTACTTCTGGCAAATTGCGACCGTAGAAAATTTCACGGATTTCGCGAAACACCTTACTACTGATGTCTTTTTGTTCATCGGCGGTCATCGAATCCGTGCCCATACCAAATAAGTAATTGTTTAAATCACCTTCTTTTAGCATCATCTTGGTGTGGAATAGATTTTCCTGATAAACGTTGACATCAATCATTTGGAAGGCTTTCTTGGTATCGTGATCCATAAAGTTTTGGATCGACGTGATCGGATGGTCGATGTAATGTTTAGTACCACTAATATCACGCGTAAAACCCCGCACGCGATAATCGATGGTCACCACATCCGATTCAAAACTGTGGATCAAATAATTCAGCGCTTTTAACGGTGAAATAATGCCACAGGTTGATACTTCAATATCAGCTCGAAACGTACAAATACCGGCATGCGGGTGTACTTCAGGATAAGTATGCACACAAATATGGCTCTTATCCAAATGCGCAACCACCGCTTCAGGTAATGGCCCAGGGTTTTCAGTATTGTCCGGATCAACCAGTACCGGCTCTTCACTGACCAAAATGGTCACGCTGGCACCTTGAGGATCATAATCTTGCCGGGCAATATTCAAAACATTGGCGCCAATAATATCCACCACCTCGGTCAAAATATCGGTTAAACGATCAGCGTTGTATTGCTCATCGATATACTCAATATATTCTTGACGATGCTGTTCTGTTTTTGCATAACAAATATCATAAATGCTAAAACTTAAGCTTTTAGTCAGGTTATTAAATCCGTGCAGTTTCAGTTTTTCAAAAGGCTTAACCAATTCTTTGCTCTCCGCTAACGACGCCCAAATACGCCGTAGTTAACTTTCAGCCCGACCGTGCAGACAATTGATTCACTCAGCGTCTTCAACACTAAATGAGTGAGTTACTTTTACGCTTTGCGATAACATAATAGACACTGAGCAATACTTCTCAGCAGACAAGCTCACGGCTCGCTCTACGTGCTTTTCGCTTAAGGCTTTACCGCTAACAACAAAATGTAAATGCAGCTCAGTAAAGACTTTAGGCACGGTCTCAGCGCGCACACCGGATAATTCAACCCGGCAAGCAGACACTTGCTGACGTGCTTTTTCTAAAATACTGACCACATCAACCGAAGAACATGCGCCGGCTGACATCAATAGCATTTCCATGGGTGTCGGTGCAGTATTACTGTCCCGATCGGCATCGAATACTACGGCATGACCACTCTCAGATTGACCTAAAAAGGTTAACCCGTTGACCCAACTGACCTTGGCTTTCATCATCGTATCTCAGCTTGAAAATAAGGGTGGATATTCTACGTAAAAGCCCCGTGTGCCGCCAGTAAAATCGCACATTGGCTGCCAAGCAGCCATAACCTTTGCGCGGGCAATATCAGCAATTGTTAATCAAATAATGCGGCAATGGCGTTATCAAATAAATTTTTAATTAACAGCGCGATCTCGTTAATTAATTCGACTTGTTGTGGCGTGGCGGGATTGTCTAATACCGAGGCAAGAATTTCTTGGAAATCATACATGATACCGTCAACCTCACGGATAATCAGTGCGCGATGATTCATTTCGAGTTCTTGATGTTGCGTGCATAAGGTAATAATTTGCTCTGCAATATGCTCTTCTAATAAAGCGCCTATCGATTTACCCGACGCATCTGCGGGGCCTTGAGTTGTAAATAAATCTAAATGTTCAGTTAAAAACTGAATAAGATGCTCATAACCGACTTTATCAATAACCATACTGTACCTATATTGTCATAGTGCGGCGAGTTTTGCTGATAAACAGCCAAAATGTTGTGTTATCAGCTCTCTTTATTTAAGCAAACAATGTCATGAAAAACAAATCGGCGCCGAAGCGCCGATGAACTGACTCACTTAAAACTGTAAGCCGGGTGACAATTGTTCAGGTAACACCACTTGCTCTAACTCCACCGACGCCACGGGATAAGCGCAATAATCGGCGGCATAGTAAGCGCTAGCACGATGATTACCACTTTTACCTATACCACCAAAAGGCGCCGCTGAGCTGGCACCTGTGATAGGCCGGTTCCAGTTTACAATACCCGCACGAATATGCTTGTAGAAGTGTTGATAGAGTTCATGACTGTCGCTTAACAAGCCCGCTGACAAACCAAAGCTAGTGTTATTCGCAGCAGCAATGGCGGCATCAAAATCGCTAAAGCGGAACACTTTTAACAAAGGACCAAAGTGCTCTTCATCTGGAAAATCACTAATGTTCGTACACTCAATAATACCTGGCGTGACCAAGGCTTTATCGGCATAAGGTTGGCTTAACGGCAGTAAGATCTCACCGCCTAACGCCACCAGCTGCTGCTGCGCGGCTAACATCCCTTTCGCCGCTTGGACGGAGATCATGGCCCCCATAAATGGCTGCGGCTGGGCATCGTATTCACCCACTTGAATGTTGCGGCTCACCTCTAACAAGCGCTGTAAAATCGCATCACCTTTAACGCCTACAGGTAAAAATAACTTACGAGCACAAGTACAGCGCTGGCCTGAGGTAATAAAGGCCGATTGCACAATATCGTGCACCGCAGCATCAATATTTGCCACATCTTGCACGATTAAGGGGTTATTTCCGCCCATTTCCAGTGCCAGAATTTTTTCTGGTCGGCCGGCAAACTGTTGATGTAAATAATGGCCGGTGCGAGAACTCCCGGTAAAGAACAAACCATCAATGCCATCATCACTGGCCAAGGCTTTACCTGTATCAACTTCACCTTGCACTAGGTTTAACACACCGGCGGGAAGTTCGGCTTGTTGCCATAATTTAACGGTTAATTCTGCTACTTTTGGCGTTAATTCCGACGGTTTAAACACCACGGTATTACCTGCGAGAAGTGCAGGTACAATGTGGCCATTAGGCAAGTGGCCAGGAAAGTTATACGGGCCAAATACCGCCACAACACCATGTGGTTTATGACGTAAAAACGCTCGTCCTTGTGGCATCGGGTTTTCTTTGGTGCCGGTGCGTTCTTCATAGGCGCGCACTGAAATGTCTATTTTACCGATCATGGCGCCCACTTCGGTTAGGCTTTCCCATAACGCTTTACCGGTATCTTCAGCAATACAGGCCGCCAGTTGTTCTTTATGGCTGCTTAGTTGGGCGGCGAACTGTTTGACGAACACCACACGCTCTGCAAAACCCAAGTCTCCCCAAGCAATTTGTGCTTGACGCGCGGCGAGGATCGCTTGCTTAACTTGCGTGGCACTGGCCGCTTGGCCTTGCCAAATAACCTTATTTTTTGCGGGATCGATAGAGTGAAAAGCTTGACCTTCACCTGCCTGCCATTGACCGTTAATAAACTGCACTGCTTGGCTCATCTGTCTCTCCTATTATTATAATTTGCTGATCCGTACCCACTCACCAGCATTGACCTGCAAGGCAGTAGCGAGTTCGGCGGGAATACTAATTTCTGTACTATTGGCCTGCGGTTGCAACTCTGCCCAACAAGCTCGAAACTCGCTTAGCGTCGTATTACAAATCATATAGGCCTCACCACTTCCAGTTGCCTCAGCAATGCGCACTTGCAAACGCTGGCTGTCGCGGATGGCTCTGATCTGTGAAATGCGCGCTTCTACCGTTGGGCCTGCATCAAAAATATCGACGTAACCACGACAAGAAAAACCTTCAGACTCTAACAAAGCTAGCGCCGGGCGGGTTTGTTCGTGCACCTGACCAATCACTTGCTGTGCGGCTTTGCTCAGCAAACTGACATAAATTGGGTATTTTGGCATCAGTTCGGCAATAAACTCTTTTTGACCAATGCCGGTTAGGTAATCTGCCGTTGGAAAATCAACTGAAAAGAAGTGAGCTTGTAACCATTGCCAAAATGGTGAGTTACCCTGGGCATCAGATACGCCACGTAACTCGGCAATGATTTTATCTGAGAAGCGTTCAGCAAACTCAGCTAAAAACAAAAAGCGCATTTTAGACAACAAGCGGCCATTAAACTTCTGGCGAAACGGCGGTCGCAAAAACAAAGTACATAATTCGCTCACGCCCGTGTAGTCATTACATAACGTCAAGATATCGACCGTTTTGTACACGCCTAAGGTTTTCGAGCTATGCACGACCTTACCAAGATGATAATGATAGAACGCATCTTCTAGCCCTACGGCGGCCTCTAACGCGCTGGTACCACACACCTGGCCACTCGACGTATCCTCCAGCACAAACAAATAACCTTCGTCTCCGGGCGAACTGACGGTCTTATTAAAAGACGCCATTGAACGGCTGATTTTACGCATCAGCAGCTCTTCATTAACCGGCAACGAGGTAAAGCCATGTCCTGACTCTACCGCCATTTGGTACAGTGCGGGGTAATCATTCGCTCGGATCGGGCGAATCACCATCATGCTAGCTTACTCCATTCTGATACAGGCCGCGGTCGCAACTCAGGGCTAAAAGCCCCGAGTTTGACTGAGCATGCAGTTGAATTAACGCTTATCGACAAGCAAAAACGCGTAAACCGCTTAGCCTTTGACAACTTGAGCCACGGCAGCCGCAAAACGCTTCATACCTTCACGAATTTCAGCTTCGGTAATGACCAGAGAGGGTGCAAAGCGCACAACATCGGTGCCAGCAACTAAAGCAAATAAACCATGCTCAGCTGCTGCTAAGAAAAACTCACGTGACCGGCCTTTGTATTGCTCGTTTAATACCGCACCTAACAACATGCCTTTACCACGCACTTCGGCAAACACCTTGTGCTCGGCATTGATCGTGGCTAAACACTCACGGAAAATGGCTTCGTTTTTCAATACCCCTTCTAATACTTCAGGGGTATTGATGGTGTCGATTGCGGCTTCAGCAACGGCGCAAGCTAAGGGGTTACCGCCATAAGTACTACCATGGGTACCCACTTTTAAATGTTGTGCAATCGCCGTGGTGGTTAACATAGCGCCCACTGGGAAACCGCCACCAAGCGATTTTGCCGTGGTTAATATATCGGGCGTGACACCGTAGTTCATGTACGCATATAACTGGCCTGTACGACCAACGCCTGTTTGTACTTCATCAAAAACTAATAAGGCATTGTGCTGATCACACAGCTCACGTAACCCTTTTAAAAACGCTGCATCGCCGGGAATAATGCCGCCTTCACCTTGAATGGGCTCAACAACGATGGCGCAGGTTTTATCCGAGATCAGCGCTTTCACGCTGTCTAAGTTATTAAATTCAGCATGCACAATGGCACCGGGTTTTGGACCAAAACCGTCAGAGTAGGACGCCTGGCCGCCGACCGTGACGGTGAAGAATGTCCGGCCATGGAAACTCTTTCCAAACGAGATAATTTCTTGCTTGCTCTCGTCAAAATTGTCTAAAGCCCAACGACGCACTAATTTAAAGGCCGCTTCGTTAGCTTCAGCACCCGAGTTACAAAAATACACTTTTTCGGCGAAGGTCGCGTCGACTAACTTTTTCGCTAAACGCAGCGCGGGCTCGTTAGTGAGTACATTACTTAAATGCCACAGTTTTTCAGCCTGCGTTTTTAACGCATTGACTAACGCCGGATGACAATGACCTAAGCTACTGACCGCAATACCACCTGCAAAGTCGATATATTCCCGACCTTCTTGATCCCAAACGCGAGCGCCTTGCCCTTTTACCGGTATCAATTTTGCCGGAGCATAATTGGGTACCATTACGTCATCGAACAAAGCTCGGGTTACTTGGATCTCTGCGGTCATATTCGTGTTCCTCTTTTGCTTATTTGTAGGGAATAGCTTGCACGTATGGGTGTCAGTATTGACATCGTGATAGCGCCATTATTACAGATTAAACTGACGTTGTCTTGCATCTACATCTGTAGCAACACCTGAAAAAACAAGGGATACAGATAGATTTGCAGTGGAAATGAATATTCAAGCGCTTCTTAAGAATATTCAATGAAAGCGAAATGCTCGGCGAGATGCAGCAGCCTTTGCCTTAGCGGTAAACCGCGTTATTTTTATGAAAAGCTTAAATAGTCACTGCTAAAAAATTTGCAAGCATACGTTGTCCCTGCTCACTGAGAATCGCTTCCGGATGAAATTGCACACTATGAAGTGCTAAAGCCGGGTCGAACAGGCCCATAATTTCAGGCGGCTCGTTTTCATTAAGCGGGATAGTTGTGGCACTGACTTGCAGATTTGCCGGTAAGCTTGCGGCCTCTACCAACAACGAATGATAACGCGTCACACTCAGTGGTGAGGGTAACTGCTGAAACACCGACTGGTGCTGATGTTGAATAATCGAGTTTTTACCGTGCATCACGCGGGGCGCCCGCACCACTTTAGCCCCAAATACTTGTGCTATCGCTTGATGTCCTAAGCAAACCCCCAAAATGGGGATCTGACCGGCAAAAGCCTCAATAGCGGCTAAACTGATGCCCGCTTGACTAGGATTACCCGGCCCCGGTGAAATCACCAGATAACGCGGAGCCATGCTGCGGATCTGTTCGACATTGATGTCATCATTGCGGCGCACCACAACTTGCTGCCCTAAGGCAGCAAAATATTGCACCAGATTCCAAGTAAAAGAATCATAGTTGTCGATCATCAGCAGCATAGGGGATTAACTCCAGACCCAAACCAACTTAAGGCGTGACAAAACCAACAGCGGCATTCACCTGCTCTAACGTTTTGCAAGCATGCTCACGAGCACTGGCAGCACCAGCTCGCATGACTTGCTGCATATAGGTTTGATCCGCTCTGATTTCTTTAAAGCGCTGCTGTACCGGTTCTAATAAACCAATCACGGCATCGGCCACATCTGTTTTTAAATGGCCGTACATCTTACCTTCGTATTCATTGGTTAAGGTTGTTACCGTTTTACCAGTTACACCACTGAGAATATTCAATAAGTTTGCTACACCAGGTTTATTTTCTTGATCAAAGTAAACGCGTGGTGGATCTTCAGAGTCCGTCATCGCTTTTTTAAACTTTTTACTGATCACTTTGGGATCTTCTAATAAGCCAACGAAATTCCAAGGGTTTTCATCTGACTTTGACATCTTCTTTTGCGGCTCTTGTAGGCTCATAACCCGCGCGGCTACCGCTGGGATAAAGGGCTCAGGCACCGTAAAAATATCACCATGCAACGCATTAAAGCGGCTGGCAACATCACGAGCTAATTCTAAATGTTGCTTTTGATCTTGACCTACAGGTACTTGATTCGCTTGATACAGCAGAATATCGGCCGCCATTAACACCGGGTAAGTAAACAAACCGGCATTAACGTTATTGTTATGCCGCTCTGATTTATCTTTAAACTGTGTCATACGGCTTAATTCGCCAAACTGGGTATAACAATTTAATACCCAGGCTAATTGGCTATGTTCAGGCACATGTGACTGCATAAAGACCGCAGAACGAGCCGGATCGATCCCACAGGCTAAGTACAGTGCCAAACTATCCAAGGAAGCACTTCGCAGCGCCGTAGGATCTTGACGCACCGTAATGGCATGCAAATCGACAATACAATACAAGCAATTGTAATCATTTTGCATTTCATCCCATTGACGCAATGCCCCAAGGTAATTACCAATCGTCAATTGTCCTGAAGGTTGTGCGCCACTAAGCACTATCGGTTTACGACTCATTCTTTGCAGTATCCTGTTTTAAAACCATGTAAGCGCGTTATTATACGCTGTTGTCGGCTAAGCTCGCAGCAAAAAAGCCATTAACAGCAGACTTTTGCTAATTCAGCTCGCATCGCTTGTATCGTTGCCGCGTAATCGGGCGTGTTAAAAATAGCCGAGCCAGCGACAAACATATCAGCACCCGCACGAGCAATGTCAGCGATATTATCTAAATTAACGCCACCATCAACCTCTAAACGGATTGGCCGACCACTTTGCGTAATACGTTGCCGTGCTTCTTGTAACTTATCGAGCGTAGCAGGAATAAACTTCTGGCCACCAAAACCGGGATTCACCGACATCAATAACACCACATCAATTTTATCCATGACGTAATCCAGATAACTAAGCGGTGTCGCCGGATTAAACACCAAGCCGGCTTGGCAACCGTGTTCTTTGATCAGCTGTAAAGTACGGTCGATATGCCGAGAGGCTTCCGGATGAAAAGTAATAATACTGGCGCCGGCTTTAGCAAACTGCGGCACCATGCTATCGACGGGCTCAACCATCAAATGCACATCGATGGGGGCCGTTACACCGTAATCTCGTAACGCTTGGCAGACCATCGGCCCCATGGTGAGATTGGGGACATAATGGTTATCCATCACATCAAAGTGCACCACATCCGCTCCAGCAGAGAGCACCTTGGCTACATCGTCACCTAGGCGAGCAAAGTCAGCAGACAGAATAGACGGCGCGATTAAAAATGGTTGCATCAGTGTTCTCCTTGGAAAAACACCGACTTTACTGAATTATTCAACAGAATGCATCAACGGCTTAAGCCGTGCTGCACAAAATACAAGCATAGCTGCACCAAGATGTCGCAAAGCTTAGTAAGCTAAATCGCTTAAAAAAACTAAACTGCTGTTTATTAATGAGAATTCCCACATGGCATATATCTTGGAAACAATTAAATGAATCCAATATGAGGGGAAACAACAATGACATTATTAAAAAAACTATCTGTAGCAACTTATAGCACCTTATTTGTAGCCATGAGCGCGGCCAGCATGCAGAGCCACGCGGTAGAAGTGAGTGGCGATGTCACCTTTGTTTCTGACTATGCCTTCCGTGGTATTTCACAAACGGACGAAGCGGCAGCCTTACAAGGTGGTTTAACTTTAAGTGATGAGTCAGGCATCTATTTATCAGTATGGGGCTCAAGCGTTGATTTCGGTGGTACTGGCACTTTAGAGCTAGACGTTATGTTAGGTTGGAGCGGTGATATTGCTGAAGGTTGGTCGGCCGACGTGGGTATTATGCGTTATGGCTACCCAAACACCGAGTTCGAAGGCTCTAACTTCTGGGAATTATACGGCTCTGTGGCTTACAAAGACTTCAGCTTAGGTTTGGCTTACAGCGATGATTACTACGGCAACAGTGGTAATTACTACTATGTCTATGCCGGTTACAGCTTAGCATTAACCGATAATCTGGCTGTTGATTTTCATGTTGGTCAAAACGAATATTCAGACGATAGCTCATTAAGCTACCTAGACTACGGTGTCACGGTCAGTACTGAGGTATTGGGTCTTGGTTTATCATTAGCCTATATCGATACCGATATTAAAGATTGTTACCTGTGTGATAGCCGTGTGATTTTTGGCGTATCAAAAAGCTTCTAATTTCCGTTTCCATCGCTAGCCTACGCCACCGATACAGTGCTTAATAAATAATCAGCTTGTATCTGGTGGTGTAATCTACTAATATAAGGAAGTTATGCGTCGTTAACAGGATTTAACATGAAACTAACTAAAACCAGCAAATCAATGCTTGCCATCAGTGGCGTGTTGTTTGCTTTTGCGCTTTGGCAAATAGATAGTTTGTCGCAATGCTCTGCTGACAACCTTGCTGGCTGTAAAGAAACTCAACGTAATTGGGTGAGTTGGTTGTCTGGCGATAGTCGCTCTGTACAGTTCCATTTTGTTGATTTTCTAGAGCTTTTAAGCCGTATGTCTCCTAGCAACAATAACCCTTCTTAGTTTCTTAGTATGAGCCACACCAAAGCAAGTACATGGCAAATTATCAAAGCCGTGCTGGGCGCTTTTATTGGCGTACAGTCTGAAAAACAACGCTTACAAGATTTTCAAAGCGACAGCGCCGTACCTTACATTGTCACAGGCATTCTGATGGCAGCGCTATTTGTGGGTGTCTTATTATTGATCGTTAGCTTCGTCGTCCCTTAACTGCTTTTTTGCTCGGCCAGATATAACGCAAATAATTCTGCAACCTTACCCCGGGCACTGCCCTTTTGACTGATCGAACGACTAACGTTTATGGTGTGCAGCTCTGCTTGCTGATAAATCTTGCGCGTCCAAGTCGTATCATGATTACTGATCAACACGCTATGCCCATTGGCCTGCGCTTGCTCGGCTAAAATCGCTAACTGCGCCTGATCATCCAAAGTAAAGCCTTGCCGCGCATAGCTGGTGAAACTGGCCGTTTTACTTAAAGGGACATAAGGAGGATCGCAATACACGGAGGCGCCAGCAGTTAACTGCTGAAAGACATCTTGATAGCTGCTGCAGGTAAACTCGGCGAGTTGTGCTTTTTCCGCAAAGAAATACAGCTCAGCCTCTGGGAAATAAGGCTTTTTATAACTACCAAAAGGCACGTTGAATTTGCCAGACAGGTTGTAACGACATAAACCGTTGTAACCATGGCGATTCAAATACAAAAATAACAAAGCACGTTGATAGGTATCTTGTTGCTCATTAAACTGCTGCCGAAAGCGGATATAGCTCGTGCGCTCGTTGGCACTGGGCACAAAAAGTTGACGGGCGTCTGCAATATAACGCTCCGGCTGCTGCTGAACAATCTTATATAATTCAATCAGATCAGCATTAATATCGTTTAGCTTGTAAGACGGATAATGCGTGTTCAAAAAAACGGAGCCCGCACCGACAAAAGGCTCAACCAAACAATCAGCTGCGGGCAAATGCCGCTGCAATTGCTCGACTAAATTATATTTACCACCCGCCCACTTTAAAAAGGCACGACTTCTTTTCTGTACCACTTAATTATCCTGACTACTTTGGGCCAGATGCAATCGTTGCCAAGCTTTGATCTCTTGCTGGACAGCACCCACACTTTTAATAAAAGGCCCAGCTGAGCTCAGCGCGCTGGGTAATTGTTGCACATACTGTTTAGCGGCGGTATTGCTGGCGAAACTTTGGCTGACGATGACCCATTGACCTCGGCCTTGCCAACTGCGTTGATACACTTGTATCGATAATTTTGGATAGTTACGCTTAAATCGGCTTAACGCGTTTTCACTCGATAATACCGCGATTTGCACAACAAAGTGTTGAGCAGGCGTGGCAAGTAATGCGCCGTGCTGATGCACCTTCGGCGAGTCTTGTTCGCGTTTCACTTCGGGCTCAGGGGTAAGCACTGATTCTTGTAATAACTTATCGGGTAATGGCTGCACATTATTTAATGTGGTTGCTACTGTCGGTTCTGCAACTACCGTTTTGGCCTCGTCAATAACAGCAGCCTTAATGTTCTCAGCGTTGCTGGGCATGGCGACTATAGCTGGCTCGGTTTCGGCTTCTACTTCAGCTAACTCTGGCAACTTGGCGTCATTAGGTAAGTCAAGCTGCGCCGATTCACTCGCTACTCCAATCGTTTCAGGGCTTGCTGTAGCTGATTGCACTTGCGGCATGGGGACAATGGCCATCTCTGTAGCAGGCTTTGCCTGATCTGCAGAAGGTGTTGAATTTAACCAGCTAGTGAGGATAAACAATAAGATCAGTGCCGCGCCTACGCCTGCAGCAATTAAGGGGGCTTTGGGTCTGCTGACCACGGCCTCACGTGCCGCCCTCGCCGTTCGTGCAGGCGCTGGGCTAATTAATTTATGCAGGTTATTCTGACAGTTGGCAAAGCGTTCTGCTAACGCTAATGGATCTAATTGTTCTGCCTGTAACAACTGCTCGCAATCCGCTAAAGTAAGCCCTGGGATCGTCAAATTAAGCTGCATCTGACTATCCGCTTGCGTCGTGAAGACAAATAATGTCACCGATAAACTTAAGATCCAAGCATATTGCTCAGCACTTAATAGCTCGGGGTTATCGGTAATTAAAATATAACGGGTATCGGCGTCAACGTTTTGCAAACGCTGCAATAGATTTTGCTCGGTTAAATCACTGGTCGCGAACCATTGCTTACCGAGCTGCGAAGCTAATAATGCCTCAGCAATCGGTGCTTGGAGCATCGCAACATTGACCGAGATTTCTTCAGCTTCAGAAAATAACTCAGCTAAGGCGAGAGCCAATGTCGATTTACCACTGCCTGAAGCACCAATAATGGCGAGGCGGGAAAAATCATTAAAGGCTAATTGAAATAATAAGCGCGATAGCACATCACGTTGCGAGGGCAGCAAATATCCAGAATTGGCCAGCTGTTGTTGGAGGCCGCGTACTTTCATCAGGCAAAAACTTGGCTAAGTTCGTGCTCGGTTACATCCGCAACCACTTTACTGGCACCTAACGCCGTTGGCAGAATAAAACGCATCTTGCCCTCTTTCACTTTTTTATCTGTTTTCATATACGGCAGAAAGTCTGCAATGCTCATCTGTGCAGGTGCAACAGTAGGTAAGTTAAAAGCCTGCAATAATGCGATGGTTTGAGTGAGGTCGTTATCGCTTAACCAACCTCGACTCTGCGCAAGTTTAGCCGCCATCACCATACCAACGGCAACCGCTTCACCATGCAACCACTCGCCGTAGCCCAAAAAGGCTTCAATAGCGTGACCAAAAGTATGACCAAGGTTTAATAAGGCACGGTCGCCTTGCTCGGTTTCATCACGACTAACAATATCGGCTTTCATTTGGCAGCAATGTTTAATCATTTGCGCTAACACTAGCGGCTCTTTACGTTGAATAGCCGGCGCATTAGCTAACAACCACTGAATAAAAGCAACATCGCCTAATAAACCGTATTTCACCACCTCTGCCATGCCTGCAGCAAATTCACGATCAGGTAAGGTGCCAAGCACACTGGTATTGATTAACACTTGCTCGGGCTGTTTAAACGCACCGATCATATTCTTACCCAACGGATGATTAACTGCGGTTTTACCACCGACAGATGAATCAACTTGCGCCAATAAGGTGGTCGGAATTTGTACAAAGCGCACACCACGTTGGAAACACGCTGCAGCAAAACCGGTCATATCACCAATTACGCCGCCACCTAATGCGACAAGCACCACATCCCGTGACATTTTTTGCTCTAACAAAAAGGATAGCACTTGCTCAAACGATGCCAGCGTTTTATAGGCTTCACCATCTGGTAAAAGGAAATGTTTTACCGGTTGCTGGAATAACGCGCTGACAGCGGCCAGATAAGGTTCAGCAACAGTAGGATTTGAAACGATCACTACCTGAGTCGCTTTCGCTAGCTCAGGTAGTAATGCAGGAAAGGTATCGGAGATGATGATGGGATAACTGCGCTCGCCAAGTTGTACAGCAACTTCTTGCATATGCAGTTCTCCTTTAACGATTAAAAACCCAGTTGCTCAATAATCTGGTTAGCTACATTGCGGGCGCTTTGTTCATCGGTACGAACAGTAAAGTCAGCAATCTCCGTATATAACGGGTTGCGTTCAGCGGCCAGACGTTCTAAAACTTCTTTTGGCTCTTCTTCTGTTTGCAATAATGGCCGCTTTTTATCACGTTGTGTTCTGGCCACTTGCTTTTCAATAGGTGTTTCTAAATAGACCACGATACCGCGGGCAGATAACCTATTGCGCGTTTCTTTACTGATAACTGAGCCACCACCGGTCGCTAATACTATTCCTTGTAATTCAGTTAGATCCTGAATGACATTTTCCTCACGCACCCGAAAACCCTCCTCGCCTTCAAGGTCAAAAACCCAGGCGATATCGGCACCAGTGCGTCGTTCAATTTCCTGATCAGAATCATAAAAATCAAGATGCAGCATGTCTGCTAAATGGCGGCCGATTGTGCTTTTACCTGCACCCATTGGCCCCACAAGGAAGATATTACGTTTTTCTGCCATATGTCGTATTGCTAAATCAGCTAACTCAAAGAAAAGTTGAATTCAAGGACCACTAGGCTCCCACGAAAATTTGAAGCGCTGAATTATGTCAGGAATGCCCTTTCATTGGCAAGTTAATTCTGACAGCGTCATCAGCACAAGCGATGGTCAGCGACCATCGCTTGTGCCTGAATTAAGGCTGGCCTTCAGTCAAAATGCGCGGTGTAACGAAAATTAACAGCTCACTTTTCTCGTTTAGTTCGCTTTTGTTGCGGAATAACACACCCATGTAAGGCAGATCACCTAGTAACGGCACTTTAGTGACCGTTGATACCACTTGCTGCTGGTAGATACCGCCTAACACGATAGTTTCACCATTGTCGGCTAACACTTGCGTCTTAATTTGCTGTGTATCAATAGCCGTAGCTGGGCCTGTAGGCGTTTGTACTGTCTCACCACGGGTATTTTGGGTAATGACTAAGTCTAAAATAATCTTGTTGTCTGGGGTGATTTGCGGTGTCACCGTTAAGCTCAACACCGCTTTCTTGAATTCTACCGTTGTCGCACCACTGGAAGCCGCTTGCACGTATGGGATTTCAACACCCTGCTCAATACTCGCTTCTTTTTGATTAGAGGTTGTGATGCGTGGACTGGCAATCACTTCACCTTTGTTCTCTTGCTCTAACGCCGATAATTCAAGATCTAACAAAGTACCGTCAGCTAACCGAGCAACGTGAAAGGCAATACTGCCAGCAGGGCTAGAAACGGGCAGATTTACGTTCCAACGATCATCTAACGCTGGGAAACCACCCGTTGAAATACCATTAGCGCCGGTGGCATTACCTGAGACACCGCGATCACCGCCACTGGTGCTTTGTTGATCACTAAAGCCCCAACGAATACCAAGCTCATCCGTTACGCTATCATTTACCGTAACAATACGCGATTCGATTAAGACTTGGCGTACAGGAATATCTAAGCGTTCAATTAATCTGCGGACGTTTTCAATGTTACGGGCTGTATCTTTGATTAAGATGGTATTGGTGCGTTCATCCACGACGACACTGCCGCGAGGTGAAAGTAAGGTTGCGTCTTTGTTAGATAGCAACAGGGCTAAATCAACGGCTTTTGCATAATTAATTTGTAAGAAATCTGAATACAGTGGCTCTAACTCTTCCACCCGCTGTAATACTTCTAATTCTTTCGCTTCACGCGCGGCTAACTCTTCCGTTGGCGCCACCAACAGAATGTTACCTTCCATACGCTTATCTAAGCCTTTAACACGCATCACGATATCTAAGGCCTGATCCCACGGAGTACCATCTAAGCGCAAAGTAATATTGCCAACAACAGAATCGCTGGTGACTAAGTTAAAGCCGTTATAATCGGCAATAATTTGCAGTACGGTTCTTACCGGAATATCTTGGAAGTTCAAAGAAATAGCACGGCCTTTATAATCACGACCACCGCCTAAAATACTCCGGCTGGTCAAATCACGTTGCATAGTAACCGTAAAAATATTGTCGATTTGCTGATAGTTAAAGGTGAACTGATCTGTGGCATCAATCACTAAACGCGTTGAGGTTTTAGTTTTAAAGGTTTCAATACCTTTAACGACAGTCGCAAAATCGCCGACATCAAGCTGATAAAGTAACTCATCGGGAATATCGGTGTTATAGAATTCGATTTCTAATTTGCCAAGACGCTCTTGCACATCAACGGCCGCTGCATTTTCTTTTAAAAATACTAAAATTCGGCCTTCGCCTTTATCACCACGACGAAAATCAATCGCCTGTAATTTATTAATAAAGCTTGGATTAAGCTCAGATGTCGAACCCGCTTTAACAATTTGCGGTGAATCGGCGAGATGCACAGCATAGACATTACCATCAAGTCTGGTGCGGTAGACTTTTAAGGAATCCATGCTGATAACAGCATTAATGCCACCTTCAGACAAGGTAGACTTCACTCGGCTAACGCCGGCATTATTAATCGCCACATCGGCAATACGCTGTTCTAGCTCAGCTTCAGCAAAGCGCACGTTTAAACGAGATGGCTCATTTAACAAGCTGATGTCTGGCTCTTGCAGCAACGGCTCATCAAACACGAACTCGATCTCAGTTTCACCATTCAGCAATGGATTGAAACGAACCTCGTAGAGCAAGGGCGCTGCACTAGCAGGTAAAGCAAGCAATAACCACGATAACAAACCAAGTCTGCTAACTTTGCGTCCTACATTTTTAATTTTTATTAATTTATCCATGATTCACTCGCACACCTAGTTACCTGCAGTCGCAGCATCGTACATCTGGATCCGTGTTTCACGTTCCACCCAGCAGCCAGAACCATCAGGAATTAATTCCAGTAAATCGATATAAGTTGGCTCTACATTGGTTACTTTGCCGCTGAATAAGCCCAAATAATTATCAATTGTTACTCTGTATAAAGACTTGTCAGCAGATTCAATCAAGCCCCAGAGTTTATCGCCATCACCTAAAGTACCGCGCATTGTCAGATTTTCCAACGCAAATCTTTCCAGCAGTTCTTTGCGCCGATTAGGATCCGGATACAAACAATCTTGTTGTTGCAAGAGTCGTTCCTGAATTGCTTCTGGCGTAGGCTCTGCAAAAGGACTGCGCTCATTTGCCGCCGCATAACTGATATGCGAAAACTCTTTTACTTGCGGTAACGGTTCAATACGTTGCCGAGTATTGGCTTTTACATTATCCATATGCGCTTGAATATGGTCGACGCTGTCAAAACAACCGCTGAGTAGCAGCACTGAGGTACCGGCTAGCAGTATGGCTCTCATTGGCTGTTCTCCTTATAGCGATAGGTTTTTGCGACCACGTTAAAACGTAGTTTACCGTCTTTCTCAGCTTGAATATTAAAGTCATGCAAACTGACAATACGCGGTAATTTAGCCACTTCGCTGACAAAGTTACCGAATTGATGGTAATCGCCGGTTACATCAATCTTAATTGGCAGCTCGGTGTAGAATTCTTTTTCGACTTCCGGCTCCCAGTTAATTTTGGAAAAAACTAAACCGCTTGTGGTGCCAACATAAGTAATGTCATCCAACAAACCAGGCGTTTCAGACGTGGTAGGTAGTTGTTTTAATAAGAAAGCTAATGAATCTTGCATTTCTTTCATTTGCTCGCGATACGCTTCTAGGTTCACCGCAACCGCATAGCGGGTTTGATACAATTGCATCAGCTCGGTTTCTTTTTGTTTTGCGCTCGCCAACTCGTCAATTTTACTGTCGATTAATAAGTAATAACTGATAACTGAGACCAAGGCCGCTAAAATAGCGGCAAAAATCGCTTTGACCAATACAGGCCAAGAACCCATATTGTCTAGGTCTAAATCATTGACATCAATATCAGATAACTTCATGTTGAGGCTCATTTCCGGCCTCCCTGAGCATTGGTTTTTGTCTCTTCGTTGCTATTGTCTAAGGCTTCAAAGCCGACAATTTTTAAGTGCATTTTAAAATCACTTAATAAACTTGAGCGCTCTTTAGCAGCTTGAATAAACTCGAGGTAAGGCTCTGCTAATAATTCTGACTGCTCCGCTTCACGCAGCATATTAGACAGTCGGTTATTTGACTCACTTTTCCCCACTAACAGTAACATTGAGCCTTTTTTCTCCAATTGCGTCAAATAAACACCGTTTGGAATGATGGTCGCAATTTCAGACATCACTTGCGTACCTAAATTTCGGCTGCTTTGTAACTGCTCAATCAATGTTAAACGTTGTTGCAAGCTGCGTTTGGTTTCATTTAAACGTTTAATCTCAGCAATACGTTGATCTAAGATGCTAATTTCACTTTGCAGATACTGATTACGCTTCGCTTGGCCTTCTAAACGGGCGTTGTAAATCATATTAATTAAGAAAAATACCAAAAAACTCATTAATGCGGTAAAAGCCAATACCATCACATAGTTTTTCTGACGTTCCTTTCGAGCCGCATCACGCCACGGCAGTAGGTTTATATGTGCCATGGCGAAAAACTCCTTAAGGCTAACCCACTGGCTACCATTAATTGTGGAGCATGCTTATCTAAAAGATCGCGATCAATTGACGACGCCACTTCCATACTGCTAAAAGGATCAGCAATCACGGTATGAATGCCTAACTCGTCAATTAATAACTTATCGATACCTTCAATCATACCTGAACCACCTGACACCACGATGTAATCCAGTGTTTCTTTACCACTGCTGGTTAAGTACATTTGAATACCGCGCCGGATTTGTTGTAATAACATGGTTTGGAAAGGCGCTAACACTTCGAAGGTATAGTTTGGGGGTAAATCACCGGATACTTTGGCAGTTTCAGCTTCATCGTAGCTTTTATTGTAGTAAGACAAAATACTGCGAGTATATTGTTCGCCACCAAATACTTGGTCACGGGTATAGAGTGTTTTGCCGCCTTCAACGATGCTTAATAACGTCATGGTTGCGCCAATATCTATCATGGCAACCACTTTATTGCCGGCATCCGCAGGTAACTGACCTAAACATAACTCTGCTGACCGACTTAACGCATAGCTTTCAACATCGACCACTTTTGCGGTAAAGCCACCATCGGCTAGGGCAGCGACTCGTGCTTCTAAACTCTCCGTACGAGCGGCGCTCAATAGCACGTTAACTTTAGAGGGGTCGGCTTCATTAACATCAAGCTTTTCAAAGTCGAGGCTAACTTCATTTAATGGATAAGGGATTAAGGTATCCGCTTCAACTTCAATTTGGCTTTCAAGTTCAGCGTCAGTTAATGACACATCCATGAAAATGACCTTACTGATAACGGTAGAACCAGAAATAGCTGCAGCCGCGAACTTAACACCGCGTGGAATTTTTTTACGAATTTTCGCCAGCACATTACCAACAGCTTCAATGTCTTGGATCTCACGATCCGCCATTGCGCCTTTTACCATGGGCTCCACGGCAAAGGCTTCTACCTTGTAGTAGCCACTGTGCATACTTAATAGCACTGCCTTAACGGTGTGAGAACCGATGTCAATGCCCACCATTATGGGTGATTGTTTACTAAACAGGCTTTTAATCATAGCGCCTTGCAGCCGTATTATTATTTATCGATTTTTGTTTAGGTATTCTTAGCCCAGTCACAGGTTTTTGGCAAGAAAAAGCGTTTAATCTCAACCTAATAAATATATACTAGCAGCGTTATTGTCAAATTGGGAGTTAAAAATTGGGGGCCAACGGTGTCGTGGGTTAAAAAGCTTTTTATTTTGTTCGTCTTGATGACATTTTTAGGTGTCGCCACTATCGGTATTACCTATGTTGTTGTAAAAGATGATCTACCTGATGTTGCCACTTTAAAAGATGTGCGGCTGCAAACCCCAATGCAAGTATTCACCGCTGATGGCGAACTGATCTCACAGTTTGGCGAGCAACGCCGCATCCCTTTAACCTTAGAGCAAATGCCCCCCTTATTGCTCGAGGCTTTCCTAGCTACCGAAGATACCCGTTTTTATGAACATCCTGGTATTGATATTATTGGTATTATTCGTGCCGCCAGTGTGGTAGCGACGTCGGGTGAATTAAGCCAAGGTGCCAGTACCATCACCCAGCAATTAGCTCGAAATTTCTTTTTATCGCGTGAGAAAAAAATCATTCGTAAAGTAAAAGAGATCTTTTTAGCGATCCACATTGAACAGCTACTGACTAAACAAGAAATTTTAGAACTTTATTTAAATAAAATTGAATTAGGTCAACGTGCTTTTGGTGTCGGTGCGGCTGCACAAGTGTATTTTGGTAAGTCTGTCACTGAACTGACGGTTGACGAAATTGCCATTATCGCGGGTTTACCTAAAGCGCCCTCCATCCTCAACCCCGTACGCTCTGCCAGTAACGCTCGCGCCAGACGCAATGTGGTGTTAGGCCGGATGCTCGATACCGGCGCTATCGATCAAGCAACTTATGAAAAAGCCATAGCGGCACCTGTGACCAGTCGCTTGCATGGTGCACAAATTACCGCATCAGCACCCTATATTGCTGAGATGGTTCGGCAACAAATGGTTGACTTATTTGGTGAAGAAGTCGCCTACGCTGATGGTTTTAAAGTTTTTACAACCATCAATAGTCAACAACAAGCCGCTGCCAAACAAGCGTTACAGCAAAATATCTACGATTACGATGAACGCCATGGTTATCGTGGCCCTGTTGCCAGAGCGTGGCAGGCCGAATTTGTCAGTAACGATGATGAGTCTCCTGTGTTTAGCGAAAGCGCGCGTTTAGATGAAGCGGCACTTACGCAGTTTCTTGAGCAACAACAGGGCATCGAAGATTTAGTGCCAGCGGTAGTATTGAGCGTGGCGCAACAAAGTGCGGAAGTGATTTTAAAAGGCGGCCAAACTCTCACTTTGGAATGGGATGGCTTAAAATGGGCACGTAATTTTATCGCTGATGATCGCCAAGGTACAGCACCAAAATCTGCCGCCAGCATCTTAGCCCCCGGCATGAGTATTTTAGTGCGTCAGCAAGATAATGCCTGGCGCTTAAGCCAAGTGCCAACAGTGAGTAGTGCTTTGGTGGCATTAGATCCGCAAAACGGTGCTATCCGCTCATTGGTTGGTGGCTACAGCTTCTCACAAAGCCAATTTAATCGCGTCACACAAGCCAAGCGTCAAGTCGGCTCAAATGTAAAACCTTTTATCTATTCTGCGGCGTTAGAGCAAAACTATACCCTAGCCAGCATTATGAATGATGCTCCCATCCATCAATGGGATAATAACGCAGGTATTGCATGGCGGCCGAAGAATTCACCCGCCGTTTATGATGGGCCAATTCGCATCCGTGAAGCTTTAGCTAAATCCAAAAACGTGGTGTCGATCCGCTTACTGCGCGGTATCGGGGTTGATGCCAGTATTGCCCATTTGCAAAAATTTGGCTTTGCACAAAGTGACCTACCACGTAACGAAACGCTCGCGCTGGGTTCAGCCTCATTAACGCCATTAGAAGTGGTTACCGGCTATGCCGTTTTTGCGAACGGTGGCCATTTGGTTCAGCCTTATGTTGTTGATAAAGTTATCAATGCCGAAGGTAAAGTGGTTTATCAACATCAACCGTTATTGGCTTGCCAAGCCTGTGGCGAACAGCAAAATGCTGGCAGTTCAACCGAGCTAACCGACGCGACAGTGGATGAATTAACTGACCTTAACGCCATGGCGACAGAACAATATGCGCCACAAGTTATTTCTGCCCAAAATGCGTTCTTAATCGCCGATGCCTTAAAAAGCAGCGTTTGGGGCGGTGGCGATTGGCGGCAAGGCACAGGCTGGAATGGTACGGCTTGGCAATTACAAAGCCTAAAACGTCGAGATATTGCGGGTAAAACCGGTACCACCAACGACTCTAAAGATACCTGGTTTTCAGGCTTTACCCCGCAACTTGTTGTAACAAGTTGGGTCGGTTTTGATGATGCTAACCGCAGCTTAGGCCGTGCCTTGTGGAATGCCAATTTAGACAGAAATCAAAGCGCAGGCACAGAGTCTGGCGCTCGTACTGCTCTGCCAGCTTGGCTAAACTACATGCGAGTCGTATTGCCGGCTTATGCTGAAAAGTCTTTACCGACTCCCGTAGGTATTTCTTCAGTACGTATTGATCAGGCCACTGGGCTGTTAAGCCGTCGCACCGATGACAGCAGTACCTTTGAATACTTCAAGTTGGGCACGGAGCCGACGCAATACGTTTCCGGAAGTGTACCGCAAATTCAATTTGGCGAAGAGCCGGTTGAAAAAACCGAAGAAGTCGAAGAATTGTTCTAAAAAAAACCGGCGAAAGCCTAATGCCGATCAGTTAAGAACTTTTCAGATCGGTTGACCGATCCAGTGGTTGGTATATAAAGGCCTACAGAATGAACTCTGTAGGCTTTTTTTATGCATATTAGCCAAGCGCTGGAAACC